>CAYUYB010000247.1:0-4495 GCA_964449025.1 uncultured Desulfobacteraceae bacterium | reverse complement strand
GGACCCAGAGGCCTTTTTAAGATTGTAGTGGATGAATTTGACGGCAAGGTTATCCCATCGTGGCACATCGAGGATATATACGGAGAAAAAAGCCGCGATCTTGGAGATGCGCAGTGCGAATCCCTGGATGCTATTGTGGGTAAAGTAGGTCTGTACTTAGGAGGCCAGGTCATGACAAATGTCTACGGCCAAGCTTTGAGCAACCTTAAACCTTAGTGAGTAAGTTTAATTGCACAAGACCTGAATACAGTCTTTTCCAAAAACGATTTAACACAGAGACTAATAGAGCACAGAGGATATTTATTTTAGTCCAACTGGAGAATACCTGTTGGATTAAAGAGCTCATCCCTGTATTCTATATTTTTAATCGACTTTAATTAAGTCAAATATTTAAATCTAACAGATCAACAACATATTTTTATTCTGGACAGCAATGATCTGAATATATCAGCAAGTTTATTCAGGAAAACAGGAGGAGAGTACTAATTCATGACACACGGCTATACAGGGAAGATCCTTCGGGTAAACCTAAGCAAAAGATCGATCAGTACCCTGGAGACTGAACAGTACGAGGAGTATGGCGGTGGTCACGGAATCGGTTCCGCCATATTCTGGGACCTGGTCGGTGATCAGTTGCCCTTTAGCGCCCTCGATCCCCGAAATGTCGTTACTGTGATCGCAGGTCCTTTTTCCGGTGTGGTTGTGCCCTCCGCTGCCGGAAGATGCGAGGTGCAGGGATTAGGGCCTCAGGGGTTTCCTGTGGAATGGTTCACCCGCAGTAATTTTGGGGGACGCTTTTCGGCCCAGCTTAGATATGCTGGATGGGATGGAGTTGTCGTTGAAGGTGCATCAGATGATCCTGTCTGGATCAATATCATTGATGATAAAGTAACGATCGAGGCTGCCGGATCACTGTGGGGACTGGACGTTATGGAAACACAGGAGGAGATCTGGAGGAGGGTGACATCCGGCGCTAAGTTTGGTGAGTGGCTGGATATAGGGGATCACTACACGACCCAGAAACCCGCAGTACTGTGCATTGGACCCGCGGGGGAAAATCAAGCGAGGATCGCCTGTTTGATTCATGATGCGGGGAATGGCGCGGGTCAGGGAGGCTTCGGAGCTGTTTTTGGATCAAAAAGGCTTAAGGCTATCAGCGTGATAGGGACGGGAAGTCTGCCCATAGCCAATCCAAATTCACTTATGCAAGCCCGGCTATGGTATCGTCAATTTGAGTACGATGTTGATAATCCCAGGATGGAGAAATCTCCTGATACATTCGTTTTTTCGCCCGTCAACGACAACCCCGCGGATGATAACTTCGTAAACAAGCAGCTACCTCTTGAACCCGCACGCGCCCAGGCCTGCGCCGGATGCGCTAAGGCCTGCCGCATGCGATTGGCCGGCGGTGTCAGTAATGAATTGAGCTGCGAAGACACCATCTGGGCAGCTATGGCTCTCCAGGGGACTCGAAAGGATAAGGAGATCGCGTGCGATCTGGTTCAGTATTACGGCATCAATGCCTTTCAAATGCGTCCAATGCTTTCATATATCCAGGCGCTCCATCAACAGGGGATACTGGGGCCCGGGAAGAAGATTGAAAGCAACCTGCCCATGGAACTATTCGGCAGGGTTGAATTCATTCACGCGCTCGTGAAAAAGATCGCCTACAGGGAAGGAATCGGTGATGCCTTGAGCGGAGGAGTTGCTAGAGCGGCTGAAGCATGGGGACGATATAAGGAGGATAGTAAAAGCGGGCTTCTGAACCTCCCGAACTGGGGATATTTTGAGCATTATGACCCAAGGCTCGAGGTGGAGTGGAGCTATGGTTCCATCCTGGGAGAAAGAGATATTAATGAGCACAGCTTCAATATGGCCATACACCATATGCCGACATGGACAAAAGGCGCGAATATGGATCCTGTGCTATCCGCTGAAGAAGCGGTAGAAAGGATATCTTCCGCTGTTGCCCCATATGCGGGCGATCCCTTTATGTTTGACTACAGTGAAGGCCCCACAGGAATCTATTCGGACCATAGGGTCAAAACCATAGCCTGGCACAGGCACTACACTAGATTCTGGATACAGTCTCTCCTCTTATGTGATTGGGTCTGGCCCCGTTTCTTTACCCCCAATAGTCCTGATAAGTCCGGGCCAACACCCGAAGGAGAATCCAGGTTTTTTAAGGCCGTTACCGGAAGGGATCTCAGCTTTGTCGATGGGATCGAAATAGGACGCAAGATATGGAACCTGGATAGGGCGATATGGGTGATGCAGGGGAGACATCGCGATATGGAAGTATTGGCTGAATATGTCTACAACGTCCCTACGAAAGAGCCTTATTACCTTCCGGTCTATGAGGACGGTGCCTGGAGTTATAGCCCCTGTGTGGGAAGGGTTCTCGATAGAAATAGGTTTGAGGGATGGAAAACCAAATTCTATGATTTTGAAGGTTGGAATAGTGATAGCGGCTGGCCGAAAAGAAGAACACTGGAAGCCATGGGATTGAAGAAGGTGGCTGATACCCTCCAAAATAAAGACAGGCTCGGGTGAGATTCTTGGTCGGGATCTCTAACGCATAAAGAGATGTTTGGGGGGATAGAAATGGACAAGGCTACGGAACAGCTCTATCGCCAAAGAGAAAAAAGGTATATCGACGCCGTTCAACTCAGAATACCGGACAGGGTGCCCACCTCGGTTCATTTAAGTTATCTGCCGGCCAGGTTTACAGGCATTAATTATAGTGACGCCTACTACGACTTCCCCAAGTGGAAAGAGGCGTATCTAAAAACAGCCCTCCATTTTCAGCCCGACCGGTGCGAATTCTTCCCCAATGAATCCGGCAGGGTCCTTGAGGCACTGGACCAAAAATTCTTCGCCTGGCCCGGGCACGGGGTGGGAAAGAACCGTTCTCACCAGTTTATCGAGGGCGAGTATATGAAACCGGAGGAATACGAGCATTTTCTAAACGACCAGTCGGATTTTAACATTCGGATCCTTTTGCCGAGAATATACGGCTTACTGGCTCCCCTGTCATCCTTGCCGCCGCTTCACTCCATAAATATAATGCTTCCCTTGCATCTTTTTCTCTTGCCGGAATTCGCCGAAATGCTCAAAACGTTATCCTCGATTGCTCATGAGGCGGCGGAATGGATGCGCCAGAACCAGGAGATGTTTACCGCTTTGAATGAAATCGGTTTTCCGTGCCGGATGTCCATGGTGGGGGGACTGGTGCCATTCGATATGATTTCAGACCTATTGCGGGGCATGAGGGGTTCAATGCTTGACATGTACCAACGACCGGACACGCTGCTTGCAGCGATTGAAAGGATCTCCGATCAAACACTCAAAGAGATCGCAGCCGCGCCGAGACCCGAAGCGTTCACAACCACCTTTATGGCCCTCCATAGAGGCGCGGACGGCTTCATGTCACTGGATCAGTTCGAAAAATTCTACTGGCCCTACCTCCTTAAATCCGTAGACGCGCTGGTAGACGCGGGATACACGCCTGAAATCTTTTTTGAAGGCGACTATACCAAACGTCTGGAATACCTTCGTGAACTGCCCAAAGGCAAGGTGATCGCACGCATGGACCGCACGGATATGGTTAAAGCGAAGGAGGTTCTGGGAGGACACGTATGCATTTCCGGAAACGTGCCGACCTCTCTGCTGCAGGCAAGCGATGTCGAGGGAGTGAAGAAATACTGCAAATGGCTGATCGATGTCGTTGGAAAAGACGGCGGACTGATTGTAGGACCCAGATCCGTTGTGGATGAAGTAAAACCGGAAAATCTAAAGGCAATGATCGACTTCACCCGCGAATATGGA
Source organism: uncultured Desulfobacteraceae bacterium (assembly GCA_964449025.1). Lineage (GTDB taxonomy): Bacteria > Desulfobacterota > DSM-4660 > Desulfatiglandales > HGW-15 > CAYUYB01. The sequence continues at coordinate 667 of CAYUYB010000247.1, read as the reverse complement.
CGCTACTGTTAAAACCAGTTCGCCCGGTTAACAAGTGCGTACTAAGGAGGACATAAAATGAAACGTTCGGCACAATTCATTACATTGGCACTGTTGATCCTGATCCCGGCTGTCATCCGGGCTAATCCCAGTGTCTATCCACTTGGAACGACCATTTACAAACCGGATAAATGCTGGAACGGATTCACGATACTTTCGTCTGATGAAGGACGCCTTGTTGATATGAACGGGAATCTGGTCCATCTCTGGAAAGGGAAGCTTCATCACCCCAACAAGGTATACCCCGGAGGATATGTTTTGTCCGCTACCGCCTCCTGGAAGCACGGGTGGCAGGACGCCATCCAAATCCAGCTGAGAGATTTCAATGATAACGTACTCTGGAGGTTCGATCAATGGCAGAAAGGAAAGGCGAATGAAGGTGATGGAACCATGTGGCTTTCACGGCAGCATCATGATCTCCAGATAAAAGGAAATCCCGTTGGCTATTACGTCCCCGATGCCGCCCCGCCGGATATATCGGAAGGCACCATTCTGGCCCTGGCTCATCACAATGTACGAAATGAGAGGATTAACAAGAACGTGCCTCTTCTGGATGATGTCGTCTATGAGGTGGACATGGCCACGGGCAAGATAATCTGGACGTGGAAAGCGTCGGAGCATCTGGATG
>CAYUYB010000246.1:0-4499 GCA_964449025.1 uncultured Desulfobacteraceae bacterium | reverse complement strand
CCTCGCGGAAAAGGACATCCGCCTTATCATCACGGTGGATTGCGGGGTCTCCAACAGAAAGGAAATCGAGTTGGCCAGAGAGCTGGGGGTAAAGATGGTGGTCACTGACCATCACCAGATACCAGAACACTTTGATCCAGTCTGTCCGGTAATCGATCCCAACAGGCATGATTCCCTGTTCCCCTTCAAGGATCTGGCGGGAGTGGGTGTGGCGTTTTTTCTTGCGATCGCCTTAAGGTCCCGCTTCAGAGACATGGGATGGTTTAAAGATCGCCCCGAGCCCGACCTGAAAAAATATCTCGATATCGTAGCCCTCGGCACAGTGGCGGATATGGTGCCCCTGATAGACCAAAACAGGATTCTTGTGCAATCAGGGATCCAGGTTATGAAGAATTCCATTTGGCCGGGCATAAAGGCCATTAAGGCCATATCCGGCGTTGACGCCCAAAGGATCTCTTCCTACGATCTCGCCTTTAAGCTCGCTCCCAGGCTTAATGCGCCCGGTAGACTAGGAGACTCCTCAATGGGATTGAAGAACCTTACCACCCTGGATGAATCCATTGCCGTAGAGACCGCTGGCAGGCTTAATAGCATGAACCTCCGTCGTCAGACGATTGAAGGGGATATCCTGGAGGAGATAGAAGACTCCATAATAAATAAGGCCGAAATTAAAGACAGAAAGACCATAGTCCTGGCTAAAAAAGGCTGGCATGAGGGCGTGCTGGGGATAGTGGCATCAAGATTGCTGGAGAGGTATCATCGGCCTACGCTTGTCCTCACAATCCGGGAAGGCATGGCCATTGGATCAGGAAGAAGCATTGACGGCTTTAACCTCCATGGCTCCATGGCAAGGCTGGACCAGCTGTTTGAAAAATACGGCGGACATTATCATGCTGCCGGCTGCACCCTCAAGGCATCCAATATCCAGGCCCTATCCGAGGGACTGGAAGAGATAGCCAGGAAAGAAATCAAAGAAGATGACCTTGTGCCTGCGATTGATATAGACGCGGAGATCCCGATCCACGAACTGTCCTTAGATGCGGTCAATGATTTAAGGTCTCTTGAACCCCTTGGCAAAGGAAACCCGGAACCGTTTTTTTACTCCGGAAACCTGGAGGTCCTAGACTCCCGTGTGGTTGGAGAAAGACACCTGAAACTCAGGGTCAGACAGGCCAAAAGCGTTATGGAGGCTATAGGCTTCGGCCTCTCCGACACCCATCCCCTTGAAGGCAAAATGGTCAATATGGTCTTTACCCCGGAGATTGATGACTGGAACGGCCATAAAAAGATCCAGCTCCGGATCAATGATCTGGAGCTTTCTGATAAAACCACCAGGCTCGTGAGGGTGAAATAGTCTTTTTGGCCCTTCAAATCCAATCTCGGCCGGCGCCTTTCCGAGCTTCATTAATTATATACCATTTAGATCTTCACGGCTTGGATATTCGTCTTTGAAAATTTCCGATGTCCGGGCAAGCTACTGTTCAAACACCTTTTGCCAGAGAAAATGCGTAAATGGGAAGCGTGTCTCATATTTCATCCATCTCAGTATTTCTTTCCTCATTTCTTAGAACCTGTATCGTATCTTAACCAGTATCTGGTCCGCATTATTGAGCCCTGTACTTTCATCCAGAAGACTCAAAGTGCTGCGGTCCGAGTCTTCGATACGTTCGATCCCTCCCCTGCTGTAGACCACATAAAGATCTGAAAGGGGGGCTATCTCGTAACGGTAACGCAATTGCAGACCGAAATTGATCACGGCGAAGCTTTCTATAGGATCTTTACTCGGCACAAGCCATCCACCAGGACCTATACGATACCCCTGTTCCACATCCGCGTTAATCACATACCACTGGGCGCGCAGTCGAACCTCGTGTCGGGCGGCCGGAAACCATGAGGAAGTAATCTCGCCGGTGACCTGGCGTTTAGAGAAACTTGCAAACAGATCGTCCTGCAACCAGATGAGCCAGTCCCTGCTCCATCGCGGATTAACACTGAAATCGATATTTAGGTTATTCCCATAGAACCAGGTGACGCTGGTTCCTACGCCGGCTCCCCATCCATCGTAACCTTCTTGAAGAATCATCACTGTGAAGTTTTTGCTCCATGCCCCCCTCCTGGGCCCCATATAGGAAATCTGGCCATTCCAGCGATCATGTAGTCTAACCAATCCGTTTCCACGGGAGATCAAATCATCGTAGCCTTCCGTTCGGTAGTCGATATCAAGATGTATGTATGCGCCACTGCGCAACTTCTCTCCTCGCCCTAAGCTGATTGTGACAGGAGCCCTATCCCCATAAGTATTTTGACTTAACATGGTCATCAGGTGCCAGGATACACTCGCGGTACGCGAATCCTCGGGAAAGTCCGTCCGCACCCACTTACCTGACAGGAAGGCCTCTTCAAGGTTGTTGCGGGAGAGGTAGCCCATGTCATTGAAATCCAGCGTGTCATCGTAACGGGTAAGGGAAACTCGGTAGTTCCAGTGTTGGGAGGGATTATATGATAAAGTAGTATACATTCCGTACCCATGGCTGTCTTCGCTCGGGGAGTCAATGTTGCTGGAGAAAAATTTACCCTCCCAGCGGATGTCCTCGCCCCACATCACGTCATAATCAAGAACATTAACAAGGGCCGTGCGATCCAGAAAGGGTCGTTCAACATAAGTGCTCATCGCACCCGCTGACCAGTTCTCGGCCGGGTAGAGTAAACGGCCCGCGTAAAAGCTACGACCCGCATCATCAGCCTCCTGTGCTGCAAAAAGACCATAGTCGAAGTGGTCGGTTGAACCGATAACCTTTACGGCCGCATCTATATTGCTGGGCTGACCTCTGTCGTCGCTCGGCCCGCCGATACGGCGGGTGTAAAAGATATTATCTCTGGGGGGTATGTCAAGCTGGAAGATACCCTGATTTTCCGTAAAGAAAGGACGCTTGTCGCTGAAAAAGACCTCCGTAGCCGAGAAGTCGATAACCAGATCATCGCTTTCCACCTGGCCGAAATCGGGATTGAGCGTCGCCGCGACCTGGAGTTTTGCGCTGGGCTTCCAGAACAGATCCAGCCCCGCCTTTCCTTTTACACTATCCTTTGCCAGATCGCTCAGAACCCTTGCATAAGGCCACACGTCGAATTCATGAGTAGAATAACTGGTAAGCTCAATCTTGGCAAATTCGGAAATAAAGCGTGCGCTCTCGGGATTTACCGCCGGAAAGGCGTAGGTTTCACTTCTGGAATACAGCATTCGCTGGAACGAAATTCCCAGAGCGGTGGTGCCATTATCACCCTCCCGCATCAGCGTTATGGACCAGGGAAGCAGTATCTCCACTATCCAACGATCCGGCCCCTCGTTTACGGCACGTTCCCACACGCCGTCCCAGTCGTAATCGCCAAACATATCGCCGGTGGTTGTGCCGTCCCTGTAGCAACCGGAGATAGAAACACTGAACTCGTATGCCATTTTGCCTGTCCCGTCAAAATCGATCATCAGACTGACATAGTCGCTCTCAAACATAAATGCATCTCGCTGGGTAATTGTGCGAGTGCGTGGCTCGCTGGGCGGCTGTTCGCAGATGAATGCGACCGAAATGCCTTCAGGTGTGGATAGAAGTCGTGCCTCTGTTGCTAATCGGGGTGTATTATAAGTAAGCGGATCGATGACAACGAAATCCCGGAATATCCGGGCGTCCGCCCACTCAGCCTCATCCAATATACCATCTATATTCAGCGACCCAAAGGCAAAAACTGGTGAGATCAGTAAAGCAATCAATAACAGCAACGCTGTAACAACTGTTTTGCGTATCCAGTAACAACCAGTGCAGAAAAAGAACAACACAACATGGAGCTCCTCTGAGTAATATCGCTTTCTATAATACTATATTCAGTTGATCTGGAAGATTTTACCTTCATAATACATCACCCTGCTCCCTCAAATAAATTCATAAGGGCTTAAGGGGTTATACAAATAAACAGTATCAGATAACAAGTACAGTAAATAATTTGTATGAAATCTTCCTGATTAACATAATCTTTAGCCATGATTAACTTTCTCATAAATTCAAGGGATTATAGCCCAGGAAAATATAGAAAGGGCCTGAATATCAACTTTAGTTATGTGATTTCTCTATCAGGTCAATCATTAGACTTTTTGTAGCTGATTAACATTCCAGCGCCACTATCGTCAAGTGTGGATTCAAAGTTAGGTAAACTTGTAACATAATCATAGTAATATCCGGACCACCCTCCTCTGCCTCTGCCAAGTCTCATGCCAAACCGTGCTGCTGAGACATTGTGAGTGACATAACATCCTCCCACCGTGAGTTTTGGAGCGAGGGCATTAAAATAATTTTTATACCAGTTCTTGTCAGCATCACTAAACACAAAGTCGAATGGCCCTTCCAATTCCTCTGCTAATGTATGTGCGTTTGCAAGCATTGCGTCTATATAATCCGAAAGACCTGCTTCTTCAAAATTCGCTAAAGCTTGTTTGTGCCTTCTTTCATCTA
>CAYUYB010000245.1:0-4508 GCA_964449025.1 uncultured Desulfobacteraceae bacterium | reverse complement strand
TGACAAAATCCGATTTCATTTCGTCAAGGGTTTTAAATGCCGTTATGTCTTCGAGCACCGTTACCGAGCCTACCACGGATTTGTCGGGTCCAAACGCGGGAGCCGAAATTGCCCTGAGCATTCTTCTCCCGGCCTTTATCTCTTGCGAAACAAATCCTCCTTCCTTCGTGTTGTCGCACTGGATAGTATGTAAGGTCTTCAGGAGGTCTTTGTCGCTGATAATCCTGCTTACGGAAACAGGATTGTCGAACTTTTCCGATATCTCGAGCATCCTCATGAGGGCCGGGTTATAGAGGACGACTTCCATATTCCTGTTTGTGACCATGACCCCGTTTGCCATGCAGTTGATGACGGTCTTGAGACGGCTCTTCTCCAGATGCAGATCATAGAGATTCTTTCGGTTCTCTTCCTGATACCGCAGGGCCTTTTTTTCCAGCATCCTCTTATCAGAGGCCCTGTTTACGGTCAAAATAAATTCATCTATCTGAAAAGGCTTGGTGATAAAATCATAGGCGCCTTTTTTCATACATTCCACTGCCGTGTCTATGGTCCCGTGACCGGTTATGATAATGACAGGGATATCCGGGTATTTGTTGTATGCCTTTTCTAAAACCTCTTCCCCGCTCATGCCCGGCATCTTGAGATCCAGGAGTATTATATCCACCTCATTATTCGCAAGCAGATCCAGGGCTTCTTTACCGTTTTCAGCACTTAAGGGATGATACCCCTTGTCCCTGAGTACGCGCTGGCATCCGTCCCTTACCACCTTTTCATCATCTACGACCAATACCGTTATTTTATTATCTGTCATTTATCGATCCCGGCAAAAACAGGTTTATTCTCAGGCTGCCCCGTGAAACTGAGGGGAAGTTTTATGGTAAAAGTTGTTCCACCTTGAGGTGAAGAATCAACCAGAATACTGCCGCCGTGGAGTTCCAAGATATTCTTTGTTATGCTTAATCCGAGACCGGTACCCTTTCCCACTGGCTTTGTGGTGAAAAATATGTCGAATATTTTATCCTTGAGATCCTCCGGGATACCAGGACCGGTATCTGAGACCTTGATGATAAAATTTTCACTGTTTTTATCGAACCTTGCTTTGATACCCAATACCCCTTTGCCTCGCATGGCGTCCGCGGCATTTATAAAAAGATTGGTAGTAACCTGCTGGAGCTGACCCATGTCTCCGATTATCTGAGGCATATCTTTTTCTATCTGTTTTGTCACCTTGATATCCTGGAAAAGAGCCTGATTAACCAATAAATTCAAAGATTTAGCAATCAATTCCTCAACACTGAAAGAGGATACATTACCCACGGACTGTCTGCTGAACTCCAATAATTCGGATACAATCTTTTTACATCGAAGTGTTTGGTTTATGATCTCTTGAATGTCATCTATATGTTGCTGATTCTCATTGCTGTTTTCAGAGAGGTTTGCTTTGAGTAATTCGGCATATATCATTATACCTGAAAGAGGGTTATTAATTTCATGGGCTACGCCGGCGGCCATTTTTCCGACAGAGGCAATCTTTTGGGATTGTACAAGTTGTAAATGGGCATTTTCCAGATTTTTCCTCATTTCTAGTATCTCTCTCATGTCCGTGAAAACACCCACGCTTCCAACTTCTTCATTATTTATGGTTATGATTGAGGCGGAAAGGGTTACTGGAATCTCCTCGCCGCTTTTTGTCTTTATGTTCATGCTGATGGGATTTAGTTTGCCGGGAGGCCCGTACTGATCACCCCGCATCTTTTTCATATTCTCTTTGGCCGTTTGGGGGTCATAAAAATAGCTTAAATGTCCGATGGTAACCATTTCCTTGGCGGAGAAACCGGTCAAACGCTCCATGCCTTCGTTGAATATAAGGACGTTTCCCTTTGTGTCCACGAATACTATCCCATCTACGGTGCTTTGTATAACATTCTCTAAAAAGATACTGGATTTCAGCGCCTCTTGTTCCAGCTTTATTCGGTCGGTCACGTCGCGTGATGCTTCAAGTATCTGAATGAGTTCTCCATTGTCATCATAGATCGGTGCGATGGTAATACTATCGTATTTGTTCACTCCCTGACTGTCATGGTGTTCCTCTATCGTGCTGAATACCCCTTTCTCTTTGATTTCTTCAAGGTGATCATCTATGTAACACCGGCCCTCTGAAAGACAGGAGCGTTTTCTGCCGCCCCCATAATCTATTTCGTAACAATATTTGCCGCGTACCATCTCTTCAGTAAGATTGAAGGAGTTGAGGAAGGTCTGGTTGACGGTTTGAATGCGCTTATCCATGTCTATGACCATGATCCTGTATGGAAGCGAATCCGGCACCACCTTTAATTGCTTTCTCATGGTTTCCAATGATTTGTGCCAGTCCTTTTCCAGATCACTACATTTAATCTCCATCTGGATTAGATCCCAAAGGAATCTTACGCCTACATGGTCAATGAGGGAGACGTCGGGAGGCTTTGTTTTCAGTATCTCTTCCGCTATTTTGCGGGAACCGGTGAGTTCAATAACCATATTGAGTCCCCTGATGGCGTAAAGGTCATGGAAATCCGTGGTGGTATATAGGTTTAGTTCTTTTGCGAAGAGAAAACCGGGAGCCGTGGGATTGATGTCCGATACCCCCAATATTTTTATCTCCATCCTTGATGAACGATCTCTGTCCAGAAGTTCAAGGAGGTCATGGCAGGCCTTTCCGCCGCCCACGATAACGGCCTTGAAAAATATCTTGGATTGCCCGCTGAGGTTGGCTCTAATGGCATCGCTTTTGTTGTTTTTTTCACTTTTACCTTTGAAAGACCCCAAATTAAACGCTCCATTTACTGACTTTAAGAGACAAACTTTTTATTTAATCGACCTTTAAACTAAGACGTTTTAAGATTTTTTTTTCGAGGTCATTAATGATGAGAGTCAAAGCCGGACTTTCCCTTATTGATCCGGAGTTATCCCAGCCTTTGGACAGCGCCTCTCCTTTTTCCTTTTTGAATTCATGCAGGCTTGGAGACATAGGTTCCAGAAGAAATAACTTTTGCAGGACATGGCGCTCCGGTGCGGTCAGATCCGTTGCTGTATCAAAAGATTTTCCGTCTATCGTCACATAGATCATGAAAATATCTTTAACCCATACCTCTTTAATAAACAATCTTATTTGGGAATCTCTTTGCCACAACGAACTCGTTTATGTCCTGTGACTCCGAACAAAGCGAAAGGGGGAGCCTATCGAGATCTATTTTAAAAAATACTATAGTATATAATACCTGAACATTGCAAGTGCGGAAACAGTCTTTTATATTTAACCGCGAGTTTATGAGCAGGCAATCAATATTTCTATTTTCCGGTGAGAATTCCACAAATTGTTTTTTATCACTTACCCTAAAACGTAATTATAGTCTCTTCTCTAATTTCGGGCATTGAACTAAAAAGATATACCGCCAAGTATATACTTGACTTTTAATAGCCTGAAATAATAGATAAGACCCAAAAGTTTTAAAATCAGCATCAAATTACCGGAGGAGGATTCTATATGTTGACGAAATCTTATATACCCTATGGAGGCTTCTATTCCAGCCCTTTTTGCCGCTGGCAGGGGCAGATGGCCAATGAGAACGCCATCGTATTAGGTGCAAAGACCGCTAAACGATGGTTTGCGAGTCGGGACCTTGATCCCACTATCGTGGATTACCTTTATCTTGGGATGACAGTGGCCCAGAACCGCATGTTTTATGGCCATACCTGGGCTGGAGGGTTGCTGATGGACGGGAAAAAGAACGTGCCTTGTGTATTTGTGCATCAGGCGTGCACCACTTCTGCAACCTGTATCTACCTAGCAGCGGTAAATATCGAAATAGGTGCTTTTGATACCGCCTTTACCCTTATGACTGACCGTTGCTCCAACGGCCCTCATCTTATTTGGCCCAACCCGCTGGGGTCCGGGGGTGAGGTGGTTTCGGAAAACTGGAACATGGACAATTTTAACAATGACCCCTGGGGCGGAATGAAAATGGTACAGACCGCTGAAAATGTGGCTAGAGAGGTCGGCATCACGAGAGAGGAATGCGACGCGGTAGCACTCAGAAGATATGAACAATATCAGGATGCGTTGGCCGATGACCGGGCATTCCAAAAGAGATACATGTTTCCCGTCGAGGTCAGGATATCAAAAAAGAAGGTTATTACGGTTGAAGAGGATGAGGGTGTATACCCCTCCACGGCAGAGGGTCTTGCCGCGCTAAAACCTGTTGAGCCTGACGGGGTATTAACCTATGGGGCGCAGACCTATCCAGCGGACGGAAATTGCGGTTTTATCGTCACCACTCGCGAAAAGGCCAAGGAATGGAGCACAGATCCGGATATAGAGATCAAGCTGGTGTCCTATGGTTACGCCAGGGTGGATAAAGCCCACATGGCAGCAGCCCCCGTACCTGCAGCAGAGATGGCTTTGAAGAACGCGGGGCTGACATTGAAAGACATTAAGGCTATTAAGACACATAATCCCTTTGCAGTGAATG
>CAYUYB010000244.1:0-4521 GCA_964449025.1 uncultured Desulfobacteraceae bacterium | reverse complement strand
ACGCTCAAATTGAACGCGGTAAAGAAAGAATTACAGTCGATGATATAATATCTGCTATCTTAAATGGCAGAGAATTAGAACCTTACCCTGATGATCCAAGGGGAGAAAGTTGTCTGATTGTAGGACAGGGTTTAGATTTTAGATGGATGCATATCCTGTGTGGCAATTTTAACAAGGAAAATCTTATTGTTATTACAGTATATATTCCGAGATTGCCAAAATGGAGTGATCCGTTTACAAGGAGGATATAAAAAGATGGAAACTTGTTATTTCTGTAAAAAAGGGATCTTAGAAGATAAAAAAGTAACTGTCGATTTCAGATGGGGGAATAAATTGATCGTTATCGAGGAAGTCCCCGCAAAAGTATGTAATGAATGCGGTGAAAAATATTATTCAGCGGAGGTTTCAAGGGAGATGGAGAAGATTGCCACAGAGGGGAAGGTAGAAAAAGTTATCAAGGTCCCGCTGGCAAGGTTGCATGAAACACCTTCTGCTGTAGTATAAATAAGTCATCAATCCCTTAAATACGCGGCTTTTTGTGCGCGAGAGAAGCGTAGGGAATAGGGAACGTCCATGAAGGGGCACGTCCTTAAATAATCAAATAACTTTTTTCCGGGAATCTTTCTCCTGTTACACCCCGCATCCAACCGGCCCCGGCCGGTATGGTCGGGGCGCCTGCCAAGAAGTAACCTCCCTTAAGAAGCCCCTCTCCTCGGAGGTCGGAGGGTGTATATCAGAAGGTTCAAAGTTTAATGCCAAGCAGTTTTTAGGTGCCCCTTTTGATCCTTCCCCTGTTTTTTTTTATTAATTTTATGATAAGAAACCAAATGGCAGCCAGCGTAGTTGGCGAAAGGAGATTACTCAAAGATATCTAAAATGAAAGTGGAATATTCTGCACATATCAAGAATAGATTAAAATTCAGAAAAATTGATTATGACCTCCCAAAGATAATATTTGAGCAGTCTGAAGACAAGTGTTTTGATACAGAGACAGGGCACTTTATCTCTGTTATGAATATCGAGTTATACAATAAAAATCGAGAGGTGATGGTAGCATATACTTTTTATAAAGATTATGTTACAATCTTCACAATACATCCACTAAAAGAAGGACAGAAAGAACAAAGGATTAATACAAGTAGATGGAGGAAAATTTCATGGAAAAATTTAATGTTTCTTACGACGAAAAAGAAGATATCCTTTATCTTGCAAGAGAAGGTGAAGAGGAGGAAATCGTTGAACTGTCTCCCGGTGTAAACATTGAACTGGATTCCTCAGGTGAACTCATTGGTGTCGAATTATTCAAGGCCTCAATGCTTTTGAAAGATGTTATTAAACCACTGGATAAAAAGCTACAAGCAGCATAACATTCGACCTGCTTCGCCACTTCTTTCCACTCCGATATCTAATATCAATGAAACAGATCATTCAAGACCTAAAAACCGGTGAGACCATCTTGGAGGAGGTTCCCGCCCCACAGGCGCAGCCCGGCCATGTCTTGATACAGACAAGGGCCTCACTCATTTCGGCGGGGACTGAGCGGATGCTGGTGGAGTTCGGGAAGGCCGGCTGGATAGAAAAGGCGCGGCAGCAGCCGGAGAAGGTAAAGCAAGTCCTGGATAAGATGTGGACCGATGGTCTATTGCCCACCATTGATGCTGTGAGGAATAAACTGGATCAGCCTATTCCGCTGGGGTATTCAAATGTGGGTAAGATAGTGAGGGAGCGAGGTAGCGAGATAGCAAGAGAGGGAGATAGCGAGGTAGCAAGAGAGGGAGAAAGCAGTATAGATACTTTAAGCGACAAGATTATCTCTATTAAAAAATCTCCACCTGCCGACCTAACTCCCTCCCTACCTCACTGCGTTATTGGTTTGATCGGCGCCGGGAGTCATAGCCTTTCCACGTTATTGCCGGCCCTTGAGCGGACTACCGCCAAGCCGGCAATGCTGGCGGATATCAACCCTGTAGCAGCGGCACATGCGCGCCGGAGATTCGGGTTTGAGAAAAGCACCACGGATGTTGAAGAGATTTTCAGTAACCCCTCTATCGATACAGTCTTCATCACCACCCGCCACAACACCCATGCGCAGTTCGTTATCAAAGCTCTTAAAGCTGGCAAGCACGTCTTTGTTGAAAAACCATTGTGCATCAGCTCAGAGGAGCTGAGCGAGATAGTGAGAGTGAGAGATAGTGAGATACAAAAAATGGAAAACAATGTCCCTACCTCCCTGCCTCACTCACTCCCTACCTCACCTATTTTGATGATCGGATATAATCGCCGCTTCGCCCCTCACACCATGAAGATGAAAGAACTCCTGAAACCGATAAAAGGGCGCAAAAGCATGATCATGACGGTAAATGCGGGCACGATCCCGGCGGGTCACTGGACCCAGGACCCGGATATCGGGGGAGGGCGAATTATTGGTGAGGCATGTCATTTCATTGATCTGCTGAGATTCTTTGCAGGGAGTGGGATAGCAAGTAGTGAGATAGTAAGGATGGATAATAAGATTGGTGATACAGTTACTATCCAGCTTGGTTTCAGAGATGGTTCCATCGGCACAATCCATTATTTCGCCAATGGCAACAGACGCTTTCCCAAAGAGAGGCTCGAAATCTTTGCCGGCCAGAAGGTGCTTCAGCTTGATAATTTCAAGACCCTCAAAGGGTATGGCTTCAAAGGGTTCAGAAAAATGAAGCTGTGGCGGCAGGACAAAGGGCATAGAAATGAGATAAAGGCGTTTATTGATGCCGTCAGAGATGGAAAGCCATCTCCTATACCATTTGAGGAGATAGTGGAAGTTACGAAAATAACGCTGGAATTGAGTGAGAGAGCGAGATGGTGAGGTAGTGAGATAGTAAGGGAGATAGGGAGAGAGACGTTAGATGGAAAAACCCCATAAGAAATTGGTAGTCTGGCAGTAATCCGTCAAATTATCGATACTGATCTATGAAGTAACGAAATACTTTCCCGATGAAGAGAAATATGGTTTAGTTATACAAATGCGGCGGGCAGTTGTAAGTATTGCATCAAATATAGCAGAGGGGGCAGCGAGAAAGGGAAAGAAGGAATTTCAACAATTTTTGAATATTGCCCGAGGTTCACTAAGTGAGCTGGATACCCAGGTAGAAATAGCGTACAGGCTTGATTATTTTGACAAGGATAAGAAAAATGAGATAGATGCCCTGATATAGAAAGTAGATCGCCTTATCTATGGATTGCTTAAATCAGTACAAAAATAGAATACTATCTCACTATCTCACCACCTCACTATCTTGCTTTCTTGCTATCTGAAAAGTAGACAGATTGTGTTAATCTATGGATAATTCCCATAAAAATGATTTGGATAGCTTAAATAGAGGATATGAATAATTGAAAATCAAAGAATGCTTGTGGTTAGATAGATTTGTTGATAAAATAATCCGCAAACACAATGTCTATCCGGAAGAAGTAGAAGAAATTTTTTATAAAGATCCTTTTATTCGGAGATTAGAAAAGGGTCATGTTAAAGGGGAGGATTTATTTATTGGTTTTGGCAGGACTAAAGAAGGTCGTTATCTGAGTATATTATTTGTTTTAAAGGAAAATAAACGGGCACTGATTATAAGCGCACGAGATATGACCATAAGGGAAAGGAAAAAATATGGGAAAAGATAGATCGCTTCATTTTAAAACCTATGAAGAGGCTTCTGAATGGTTCGATACACATGATATGTCTGATTATGAAGATGAAATGAGGCCTGTTGACTTTCAGTTTGATCTGAGAAAAAATCGTGAGTGGGTTGAATTAGAACGAGAAATTGCAAAAGGTGTACGCAAGCTGGCAAAAGAGCAAAATATCCCCACTCGTAAATTAGTAAATGAATTACTCCGCGAAAGACTTGAACATCTCTAATAGTACTCATAATTATTCGATGATCGCACCACATCTCTAAAACCTCAAACTCGTTGCCTACTTCCTTTAGATGAAAATCTTACATGTTGTCGTTCTAGGGCCTAATTTCATGAAGGCAGCACTCTTCTATAATTATGGGCCGTATTAATTATTATAAAAGAATATTTTCTGCTTACTTAACCCCTCAGAAAAGCCATCTGACCTTCTGGCACGGGGAGCCTCTGGTTAATGAAAACTTCAGGCCGGACGAACTTGGGGAATACTATATGCCTTTTTTTGCCAAGGCGGATTATGAGGGCCAGTATGATAATAGAGGCATACCCATGCTGGATTATCACGGGGCGATCGGGCCGCAACACAACCCCATCGCCATAGCCCAATATGGACTGGGAAATTATAATTATTATCGCAGGACTGGGAGAAAGGAACGTAAAGATAAATTCCTCAATGTCGCTGACTGGCTGGTGGAAAACCTGGAAGAGACAGGTTATGGAACAAAGGTCTGGTTTTACCACTTTGACTGGGAATACAGGGACACGCTGAAAGCGCCATGGTATTCGTGAGAAGAGGGACGCCCTTAAGTTTTTAAGTTTCTCACCTTTTCAACCCCCAAATATATCCCA
>CAYUYB010000243.1:0-4529 GCA_964449025.1 uncultured Desulfobacteraceae bacterium | reverse complement strand
AGTGATTTTGGCGATATCTTCTCCAGCTTCGGGGATATCTTTGAAAATCTATTCGGTTTTGGGGCGGAAAGGGGCCGAAGAGAGCGTCCCAGACAAGGAAACAATCTCCGCTATGATATTGAATTGACCCTCGAAGAGGCATTTAACGGAAAGGAAAAAGAGATAACCTTCAAGAAATGGGGACTTTGCGAAGCCTGTGACGGGACCGGAATAACCCCTGGAAGCGAACCCCGAATATGCGATACATGCCGCGGTAGCGGAAGCATAATCAGATCCCAGGGTTTCTTCCAGATCAGGACAACGTGTCCCACTTGTAATGGTCAAGGCAGGATAATAACAGATCCATGTTCAACATGCCAGGGCCGAGGCAAAGTACAGGTTCAAAGAACGATAAACCTGAAGATTCCGGCCGGGGTAGACAACGGTTCACAACTCCGAATCCGCGGGGAGGGCGAAGCAGGAGAATATGGGGGGCCGAGCGGGGATCTCTTCGTGATCATTCTGGTAAGAAGACACGAGTTTTTTTCCCGTGAGGGAGAACATCTCTACTGTGAAATACCGCTTTCCTTTATCCAGGCGGCGCTGGGAGACGTTATTGATATTCCGGTGATGGGAGAGGAAGAACCCCGGGAAATAAAGGTGCCCCAGGGGACCCAGCCAGGGGATATTATCTCCATCCGCGGACTGGGTATGCCCGGCCTCAACACGAAAAGGCATGGGGATCTCTTCGTAAAATTTCTGGTAAAGATCCCTAAAAAGCTAAATAGACGACAAAAACAGCTTTTAGAAGAGTTCGCGGAGACCGAAGTATCAAGAGACCGACATAAGATAGGGAGGCTTTTGAAGGCGAAATAGGGGCCTGAACTTGGAGATATAAGATATTTTATTTGCCTTTTTCGGTTAATGTTTATAGGGTATATCCTATACGTAGAAATTTCCATAGGGGGGACAGATTTTCCGGGTCATGCTGAAAAAGAAACAGTTGAAATTTTTTAAAAACCTCTTGAACGAGAAACTGGAGGATCTCCTCAAAGAGGCCGACAGGACCGTCAGTGGCATGAGTGTCGACAAGGAAAACACACCCGACCCCACAGACAGGGCGACCCTTGAAGCGGACCGGAATTTCACCCTTAGGATACGCGATAGGGAAAGAAAACTAATAGGCAAGATAAAAGACGCCCTGGAACGCATTGATCAGGGGACATACGGCATCTGTGAATCCTGCGGGGAAGATATCTCCGATGAGAGGTTAAAGGCGAGACCGGTCACCACGCTATGTATTGAATGCAAAAAGAAACAGGAAGACGAGGAAAGAATAAAGGGTATATAGACTAATCCATTTGAGGTAAAATTAAGCCGGAGCAGGTCTTTCCTACGCCCGGCTTTTTTCGTGTGTCGGGGCGTCCCAATGAAGTACTGAATGATCCCGATACATAAGGCTGCGAGATATAAGAATCGGGGTTATCAAATGCCGACCAGGGGAAAAAAGGAGATAAAAAAGGCCGGGGTGGATAGCGGCAACACGGAGATAATAACAACCCACATCAATGCCGATTTTGACGCCCTGTCATCAATGGTGGCGGCAAAAAAACTATATCCCGAGGCGATACTTGTCTTTCCCGGATCGCAGGAAAAAAATCTCCGTAATTTCTTCCTCCATTCCGTTTCTTACATCTTTAACTTCACAAAGATCAAGGATGTAGATCTTGACCAGGTCAAGAGACTCATCCTTGTGGATACCCGACAGAGGAATCGTATCGGGAGATTCCAAAAGATATTGGATAACAAAGACCTTGATATCCATATCTATGATCATCATCCGGACTCCAACGATGACATACACGGCAACAGAGAAGTCGTCTTGCCCATAGGATCCACGACCGCCATCCTTACGGATATTATCAGGCAAAAAGGGATATCAATCACCCCTGATGAGGCTACTATAATGTGTCTCGGGATCCATGAGGATACGGGTTCTTTCACCTTCGCCTCCACAAGGCCCGAAGATCACATGGCTGCCGCGTGGCTATCAGCGCAGGGGGCGAATCACAATGTTATCGCGGATCTGATCACGAGGGAATTATCGGCTGAGCAGATATGGATACTAAACGACCTGACAAAATCCGCTACCACCCGTGTGATCAACGGCATCGACATAGTAATAGCCAGTGTGATCAGGGAAAATTACACAGGGGACTTCGCGGTGCTTGTTCACAAATTCATGGAAATGGAGAATCTAAAGGTCGTCTTCGCCCTGGCCCAGATGGAGGACAAGATATACCTGGTGGCCAGGAGCCGGATAGCGGAGGTCAACGTCGCGGAGATCGCCCTTGAGTTCGGCGGAGGCGGTCACCCCTACGCGGCTTCCGCGACAATCAAAAAAAAGCCGCTTATGCAGGTGGAAAGGACCCTTCAATCCCTTCTCAGAAAACGCATCAACCCTCGCAAAACAGCCAGGGATATGATGTCCTCGCCCGTGATATATGTCAATCCCGGAAAGGGTGTTAAAGAGGCCTCCACGATCATGACAAAATACAATATAAATGTGCTAATGGTCGCTGACAGGAAGAAGGCTTTGAAAGGTTATATCACCAGGCAAATAATGGAAAAGGCCGTCTATTTCGGCCTGGGCCATGTCCCCGTAAAAGACTACATGAATATAGATTTCTCAATTGTCAATCCGGATACCCCTCTGAGCGAGATTCAAAAGCTTATCATCAATAAAAGACTGAGGATCCTGCCGGTCTTGGAAGACGGTAATATGGTCGGAGTGATAACCAGGACCGACCTGCTTAATATCCTGGTCGGGGGACCGGTGGTCGAAGATCCTTTTTACGGGTCGCGCGGTTCATCCGACTTGATAAAGAAGAAAAATATCGCCTCCATGCTCAGGGAACGCCTGCCTCGAAGGATAATCACGCTTATCAAGGATTTCGGATCAACCGCCGATACCCTGGGTTATAACGCCTATCTGGTCGGAGGCCTGGTCAGGGACCTGTTACTCAAACGCGATAACCTGGATGTGGACCTGGTGATAGAAGGCGAAGGTATCACCTTCGCGCAAGAATTCGCGAAGACCCATGATGTCAGGGTAAGGAGCCACAAGAAATTCGGGACCGCGGTTCTTATATTCCCGGATGGTTTCAAGGTAGACGTTGCCACGGCCCGCATGGAGTATTATGAAACCCCGGCCGCCCCCCCGACGGTCCAGACCAGCTCTCTTAAAATGGATCTTTTCAGGCGGGATTTCACCATAAACACCCTGGCGATTAAACTGAACAAGGGGGATTACGGTCTCCTGATAGACTATTTCGGAGGTCAAAAGGACCTCAAGGAGAAGGTGATAAGGGTCCTCCACAATCTCAGCTTTGTCGAGGACCCTACCAGGGTATTCAGGGCAATCCGATTTGAGCAGAGGTTCGGGTTCGCTATAGGTAAACTGACCCTGTCTCTTATTAAAAATGCCGTTGACATAGACTGTTTTAAAGGACTCTCCGGCAGGCGCCTGTTCACGGAAGTAAGACTCCTTCTGATGGAAGGCAACCCCATTCAGTCCGTAGAAAGGATGAACGAATTGGACCTCCTCCGGTTCATTTCTCCTGATATTGAGTATACGGAAGACCTGCGCAGGGTGCTGGAACGCGTCAGGGCGGTTATCTCATGGTTTGATCTTATCTACCTGGAGATGCCCTACCACCCCTGGAAGGTCTTCTGGTACGGTCTGACATCGTTCCTGGATGACAGAGCCCTGGGGAATCTCGCTGAAAATATCCAGCTGAATAACCTGGAAGCCCCTAAAATGACGGCCCAAAGGCTGGCGACCAAGGAGGTCCTTGAAGGCCTATACCGATTAAAAGACGACGATAATTACAGGATCTATACTTTACTTTCACAATATGATACAGAGATACTTCTCTTTATCATGGCGAAGGTCGATAATGACAGGATAAAAAGGGTCATCTCCAACTATTTTACGAGATTAAAGGGCAAAAAGGTCATTCTCAAAGGAAAAGAACTCAAGGACATGGGCTTCAAACCAGGCCCGCTATATAAAGAGATATTCGGTCGTCTCCTGGAGGCTGTCCTTAACGATAAGGTGGAGACAAAGGAAGATGAGATAGATTTTGTTAAGACGCATTTTGGAAAACACTTACAGGGCTAAGGATTAAAAAAAGATACAGCGCGCACCTGCCGTCGCCCACCCGAGACGCTCAGGGCCATGGCGGGACAGGTTCGGCGCGGCAGGGAGGCGTAAGGCGCAGAGACATTGCTCCGCTCACGGCCATTCTTTTCAAGACAACGAGCGCGTAGCGCATAAATCTAATTTACCTCCCCTTTTAGGGGAAGGTTGGGAGAGGGGATCAAGGGAAGATAGCTGAAAGCTAAAAGCTAATCGCTAATCGCTTTCCCTTTGGAGATGTCGTCTTGAAAAGAAGACCCGTGACCTCGGGTAAGCCTAGAGATATTTTACGGAGGCGAAGGCGTGTCCCTTTTATGAGTGACTATCGGGAGGGCGCTGTTATTTCAGG
>CAYUYB010000242.1:481-4545 GCA_964449025.1 uncultured Desulfobacteraceae bacterium | reverse complement strand
TCAATCAGAAAAAGCCTTATTGCATTAACGATATGAACGGCCTTTCCACTGTTCAGAAATCCAACGCAATAAGCTATTATTGTTGAGGGGAAGATAGAATTTTCAAGTTTGCAGTCTTTCTCCATCCTCGCGTCAAGAGAGTTGTAGTGGGGGAAATTCCCGGATGGTAACTGGCTACGGTAAAGGAACTCGGTCGCTTTATTTATTGAGCCGTTGATGGATTTCAGGAGACTGGTCGACATTTTTCTGATCGGTAAATGAACTCATCGCCCTATGATCCTTTATCTCCGGAACCAGGGCTGAATTGATGGTATAATGAAAAATTAACATTTTGAATGTGTTTCAAAAGCATTTCATCTTCCGTAAAGGAGATCACCACGCGTAAGGGTTCCAGCCGGATTAGGCGATTCACCATGAAATGTGTTATCAGGGCCTTGACGTAGATCCCCTTCAACTGCTGGTTGCCGATGAAAGCGAGAAATTTTGTGGGATCAAACGGGTAAAAATGCAATACCCGCTTCTTGTTCTTCCTAAAAGAAATAAATAATGCCTTACACTGGGATAGAAGTTCGCGCGGGACATCCATAAGGCCGAGGTCAGCCATTAATTCCGAATCTTTAAAATCTTCTGGCGTCAGTGAGGGATATATCTCCGTATCTGTTCTTCCGTCAAGATACATATTGATACCGAACAGATTATTTATCGGATACCCTTCAATATTGTCTGGAGGCGGATGTATTGCCAATATCTGCTCCGTCTTCTCGGGGTAGTCCTTCACAGCGAAATAGAATTTGACCTTTGAGGCATGGGTATCCTCCCTGAAATCTATGCCTATCCCCAGTCTGCCCGCCTTTTGCAGGTCAAAGTCCTTGTGAACAACCTGGTCAAGGATGGCGCGGTTTAATCGAATGTCCCGGCAAAGAGATATCCTGTCCAGAAACAGGCCTATTTCAGTGAGCCCTGACGCCTTATCCCTTTCCGTGTAGCCTACCCTGAATCTCGCGGCCTGTATATCATGGGGAGAGATCCGCGGCGCGAATTCCATTATGGAACCTGATGATTCGGAAACAAAATCCTCGAACAGTCGAAGAAAACGGCTACTTTTAAGGGCGTAGTCCTTTTTGTAGTGGCTATAGATCAGCAGCAATGGTCTCATATATGTTAATCTTTTAAATATTTAATAACGCGATGACACAAAAAATCTCATGACCGGATAGTCATGACGATAGACTCCGGTCACGGCCATTCTTTTCAAGACGACATCTATGTCGTTCAGTGACGTGGTCCTATTTTCAAGGGTCTGGCACACCCTTTCCTTGTAGCGACGGCATATTCTGCCAGGGGTTCTGGTGGAGCAAACCCTTGAAAAAAGGACCACCGCATACCTTGGGTGGAACCCTTTTTGAGATGTCCTCTTGAAAACAACAGCCGTGACCTGCGTTACAAAAAAAGGCGGTTTGTTTCTTTAGGTTCAGGTCATGATGCCTTTTGAGATACCAGCCTGAAAAAGGTATCTTGACCGGATAGTCATGACGATCGACTCCTTTCACGGCAATTCTTTATATTACTATATCCATATTGGCGTCTAACGATTCCAGGGTTCGAGTGAAGATCTTAAGAACAAAGGACTCAGGCCTTGAAACCTTGAACACTTGGACCCGTGGACCCTGATCTATTCTCTACGCACTTATTAACCGGATAAAACCATTTTTATATCTCTGTTATGGGATAGAGAATAATTCAATATCGTCGCATGAGAGATAAAAGGATTGAAGAAACACGGCTGAAGACCCCCATGCCTTCCTGTTTCATAATATCCTTTCCCGGGAAAAGGCTTTCCCACCCGAAAGCGAGCTTTTTCCTGAAACCGTGTATACAGAACATGGCCATCAGAGGGCCCGTAAGGGCGGTGGATCTTCCGTTGACCTTTGCTTCCAGAATCCCGCGTTCAAGCCTAGAGAGGCTCGGTATGGATGATTTATGAAATAACATTCTATCCATGAGATAAAGGCTATAGGAAAGGGATCTTCCTTGCCGGAGGTAATCAGCCCTGCTGTACAGATCCGTCCAGCACGTAAAGCCGCTTTTTTCGATAAGCTTGAAGATATCCACGAGCCAGATTAGCCTGGAAAAGGAATGTTTCATAAAATGCTGGGAGAGGAGAATGATATTGTCCAGGTCATCGGGGCGCCTCAGCCATTGATAACCTTCGGCCCATGGAACGGAATTGGCCCAGAACGGCCCCATCCCCTTGGGGAATAACTCCTTGCGGTTTGCGATCCTGTCTGTATTGAGGGCGTGGGTATGAAGGTCTATGATTATCCTGTCTTTACTTAAAAAGTGGGACAGAGGGGGGTCGACCCTGTAACCCAGTTTTTCAGAAAGGCTTACGAATCTTTCCCGTTCCGCCGGTCGCACCATAAGATCGATATCGCCCATGGGTCGCGTACCGATATCGTGATAGACATTATTCAGCAGGGCGGCCCCTTTGAGTACCATTACCCGCATATTTTCCCCGCTCAGGGTATCTTCAAACCTCTCAAGGGCGTTGATGTTGATAAGGTTCTGGGCGGCGATGGATCGATGGTCATCCTTAAATGATTCGAGCATTGATTGTGGTATATCCCTTTCCCTGAGGAGCTTATAAAGGATTCCTGTCACGCCTTGTCCGCGGCTGATCCGCCTGAGCCTTATCAAGTCAAGTTCTCTGGGTGTTGGATATGAATGATTGGAAAGAGTGGCAATAATGAATCTCCACTCCTTATTATTCGCGTTCGACCCGTACAACCGGAACAAACCGGTAAGCGCATTTTTAAGCCTTAACCTTATAACTCCCGGTGTAAGGCCCCTGAGACTGAGAAAGGCGTATAACCTATTCAAAAAGGATCTCAGGCCGGTGGATAAAATAATAAGCCGATTTCCCCTTAGCAACCCGATCACTTTGCCTGATAAGGCTGATAGGTTCACCGGTTCGGGATCCGGCTTAAGCATGGAATCACCCTTTAACATAGCCTTGTCGGGGGCGAGCATCTTCACGAGCCTGTGGACCATATATCTTTTTTTACTATCGGGTGCCAGGACCATGTCACCGATCCGGAGGGGATTCGAGGGGCTCTCTCTCACTATAAGAAGGTCTCCGGGTTTGAGAAAGGGATACATGGAATACCCGGTAAAGGGTAAGATAAAATGTCTTAAAGGTTTTTCCAACACATTTCTCCTGGTGGTGATAAGGATATCTATCGAATCCTCGAACCCTGTCAATAATATATATTTTTGTCACAGAAATTGAAATCCCTTTGCTTATCTTATTGACATATCATTTAAAATCAGATAGTTATCAAATCTATAACGGTCTCATTGTTATTCCTGGCGTGTCCCTTTATTATGCTGTCATGGAAGGAAGAACAGGATTGAGTTTATCTCTGGAAAAGGAACCTTTATTCTCGCGTATGGCGATAAAGGCCAGGGTAAAGGAACTGGCCAAACAGATCTCAAAGGATTACGCGGGCAGGGAGCCTCTTGTACTGGGGGTGCTAAACGGGGCCGTGTTCTTTGTCTCCGATCTGGTGAGGGAGATGACCATTCCCCTGAAGATTGATTTTATAAGGGCCTCGAGTTACGGTTCCGGTAGTTCTTCCAGGGGGTTCGTAAGGTTTACCAAGGAGCCTGAACTCACCATCCGGGGTGAGGCCGTTATTCTAGTAGAAGATATTGTGGACACGGGTTTGACAATTAATCATATCCTTATGATGTTGGGGGAGCGGGGTCCTGAATCAGTCAAGATATGCGCCCTTATTGACAAACTGGAACGAAGAGATATGGATGTGGTTATCGATTATTGCGGTTTTCAGGTAAAAAAGGGCTTCCTTGTCGGCTATGGACTTGATTATAATGAACAGTACAGATATCTGCCGGATATCTACGCCATAGTCTAAAAGAGGGGATTCATGCATGATTGTTAGATGCGAAGAATGCGGGTCCAGATTTCGCCTTGACGAGAATATCCTCAAAGCGGAAGGCTCAAGGGTGAGGTGTTCCGTATGCAAGAATGTCTTTACAGTGTT
>CAYUYB010000242.1:0-471 GCA_964449025.1 uncultured Desulfobacteraceae bacterium | reverse complement strand
GTGTTTCCGCCGCGTTCAAGGGCTAAGGAGGGGCGCGTAAAAAAGGACTTCTCCGCTATCCCTGATGCGCAGGGAAGGTTGTTCTCGGATGAAGCCGTTGATAATGGCTTTGATAAAGTCTTCGAAGACGCCCTGGAGGAAGAGATCCTGGAGGGTGATGGTGTTGAGGCCGGGGAGACAGGAGACACATCCGCGACTGAATACGGCGCCCCGGATCTGAGGCGACCCGGGAAATGGAGGAGGCACGGGCCGGGTGTCTTGCTGATAATCCTTATTGCTGTTCTGGCGTTTACCGTGGGCACACTTATTGTCTTCTTCCTGGCTCCCGACATCCTTCCCGATTCGTTGTCAGCCCTTAAACCCTTAAAAAAAGAGGAAATCAGCGAAACCGGCATCCGAAGACTTGCCTTCCAGGATGTCAACGGTTCCTTCCTGTATGATACTGTGTCGGGGAAGCTTTATGTTATAAGA
>CAYUYB010000241.1:0-4555 GCA_964449025.1 uncultured Desulfobacteraceae bacterium | reverse complement strand
CCCAAGACATTATAATCAACGCCAGCGGCGTCAAGGGTTCTAATAAAGCTCGGCACCATTTCCGTGTCAGAATAGCTGGGTACGCATCCCATGAACAGGAGGGTCTCAGCCCCGGATTTGATTTGCCCCTTCCGTGCCCTTTCCTCGAGTGCGGGGGGATAGATCTCGATCCTCTCTTCCTCGGGGGCACCATAGATATTTCCCGTCTCAAAGATGTTCTTGTTCAGGGCCGTCATAGCCGGGGGAGCGAATCCGGCCTCAAAGAGTTTTTTGCGAACCCCTTCCACGATCTCATCCACCTTTATCAGAGCGGGGCAAAAATAGGTGCAGGCCTGGCAGGTCGTGCAACTGTAAAAGGCATCCGCCATTTCCTTGGAAGGAGACTCCGTCCCATTCATGAGATAAAACGCGAGGGCGTTTCTACCCCTGGCGTTCCTGGATTCCCTATGGACGATATCGAAGGTGGGGCAACCGAGGCGACAATAACCGCAATGGATACATGATAGTATTTCGTTATCGACATCCACGCCGAAAGAATTGACCCCTTCAGGGTGTTCTATTAACGGTTGAAAGGCGAAATAATCCAGGATATCCGGTTTCTTCCCGGTCTCTTCCAGGTTCATCTTGCCCGGATTCAGGATGTTATCGGGATCAAGGGCCTTTTTTATCTTCCTCATCACTTCAAAGGCCGGCCCGAGCTGCATCTCGATATGAGGAGCCCGCGAAAGCCCCGTCCCATGCTCCGCGCTCAAGGTGCCTTTAACCTCCATAACAGCCTGAAACAGCTCTTCGGCGGCAGCCCTTAAACGTTCCCACTCCTGACGGTCCCTAACGTCCGCCACAAATGTGGTGTGGACATTGCCATCGCCTACATGCCCGAAGGAGGCTATCATTATACCGTGCCTTTCGGAAACGGCCTGGGCCTTCCGGATGGTCTCAGGCATCATGGTCGAGGGGACACCAAGGTCCTCCGCAATGGTTATCAAACGGCTCCCCGGTTTGATGCGCGAGAGGGTAGGCACCAGCCGGCCCCTTGCCAGCATAAGCTCTTCCATTCTCGAAAAATCATCGGTCCATTCAAATTCATCCACACTGTATCTCTTACATATATCATTTATCCGGTCCATTTCCCGGCTTACAACCGACCTGTCGCCGTCTGCCTCCATAAGAAGAAGGGCCTCCATCCGGCTGGTATCCCTGCCCAGGGCATCCTCCACCACCTTGAGACAATATTTATCCATAATCTCACATCCGGCGAGTTTGATGCCGGATATAGAAACCTCTGTAACTGCGTCCACCGCGGCGGTTATATCATTGAAGATAGCTATGGCCAAAGCGCTGTATTCAGGCCTCGGTACGATCTTTATTATAACCTCGGTTATTATGCCGAGTGTGCCCTCGGCGGCGCAAAAGAGGTGGGTAAGGTCATATCCAAGGGAGGTCTTGGGGGCTATTGATCCAGTCTCGATTACAGTGCCATCCGCCAGGACCACTTTAAGCCCTTTGATATAATCCTTCGTCGTCCCGTACTTGCCCGCGTGGTGGCCGCTGGCATTGGTGGATACCATGCCTCCTATGCTTGCAACCACGTCGCTGGCCGGATTGGGCGGAAACATCAGGTTGTCCCTGGCAAGGATCTTGTTTAACTCCATGCATATTATCCCGGGTTCCACCCGCGCGTAGAAATCCCTCTTATTAATCTCGAGGATATTGTTCATTAGGTGCAGATCGAGCAAAAGCCCTCCCCTGACCGGAAGCACCGCTCCGGTGACGCTTGTGCCTGTTCCACGGGGGGTTACCGGGACCTTCTCACTATGGGCCAGTTTCATTATGGCCGATACCTGTTCGGTTGTTCTGGGAAATATAACGGCATCAGGTATGCCCTGATGCACAGACATATCACGGGAATAACACAGACATTCCACCCGGTCGCTGAAAACATTTTCCTCGCCAAGCAACTCTTTGAGTTTATCCATTATGTTCATTCACGACTCCTCGTAACACAACCTTCCATCCGCTAATATTATGCCGTATTAAACAAACAGAATTGCATTCTGATAAAAAGACCGAGATATCCACGGTTCAAGCCTGTTGGGACGCTTAAGTCGCCTTGGACCTTGGGCCCTATGCCGTGAACCTTATGCCTTTCTCTTATTACATAAACCTGAATTGTGGCCTGTTGTCAAGGTCTGTCCCGCAATATGTCCCTCAACTCTTCCATATGATTCAACTCATAAGAATCGGGACATCGGGCATCAATGAAAAACCATGCCCAGGGGACATGGTTTATGGAGAAGCATCATGACCTCGTATTTAATTAGCTATGAGCCCTTAGCTGTTAGCTCATATATTATTCTTTACTCCCTGATTATAAAACGGGAATAGACACTCTGGGCGCCGAAGAATTGTTTAGTAAATCCTTCCGCTACCTCAACATCATATTCCTTGCAGGAAAAGATATTGATATACGCAGTGCCCGTGCTTTCGGAAAAGTGTCCCACAATGGAGCTGGTCTCAATGAGCTGCACCAGTGAATATCCTTTGGTATGCTCCTGATTTTCCCCGAAATACGGAACCTGGGCCTCCCCGTAAGGTATCATGTCTATAACGTCACAAAGCTCTCTAGCAAAACTTCTGATCGACTCCTGGCTGGAGATTGTATCCCTGTTACAATCATGTAGATCCATTATCAGTTCCCAGCCAAATGTCTGCTTCGGCACCGGTACAGATTCCATATCCTTCATTTTTGTAGCTGTGTGGTTCATCGTAGATTCTCCTGAAAAAATTTGGGTACTTGAAATGCCCCGCGATGTATACCTGGGCTGTAATAAAGGGTTTTAAGCGAAGACTGCCTAAACCTCCTGTTCAACACATTATAACCAATATCCAGTGGATTAACACTGTCGGAACAAAATACAGTGGAAAAAAGGCCGCCGATATAGGTGGGCACAGTGTAAAGATAGAAAAAGACATGATCAAACAGCCCTTTAAGCAACGCGTAAGCTTCTTTCTGCTCACCCGGCTGCATATTTAGAGAACCTGTCTGTTGGGTCATGATAGCCCCGTCATCCAGGACACGGTGTAGCCCGGAATAAAACTTCTCCGAAAATAGCACGGCCGCCGGACCGACCGGATCGGAAGAATCGATGATTATAATATCATATCTATCCTTCGTCTCCTCCACATATACCGCCCCATCCCCGATTATCAGATTTGTCCTCGGATCATCAAATGCCCCTCCGCTTGTGCTGGGTAAAAATTCCTTACAAAACTCGATTACCATGGGGTCTATTTCTATTATGGTGGCCTTTTCTATCGTTTTATAACAAAGCACTTCCCTCAGGATGCCCCCGTCCCCTCCGCCTATGATAAGAACGTCTCTCGGTTCAGGATGAGAGAGCATAGGAACATGCACCATCATCTCATGATAGGCAAACTCATCCCTTTCCGTTGTCTGAACCATCCCGTCCAAGAGGAGCATCTTGCCGTATTGATAGGTATCAACGATTTGCAGATGTTGGAAATCCGACCTGTCCTCACAGATTACCGATCTCACGCGATAACGGGTCTCCACATCCTGCCATTTCTCGGATACCCAATCCACATCGTCACTCATGGTAAAATTCCTCGCTTAATCTCGCGTATTTCTATCCTTTCGGGCTGGAAGCGCTCTTTCAGCACAGGAACGGCAAGATGCGGATCTATAGTGCCGCAGACAAAAATGTCGACGGCCGCGTATTGGTATTCAGGCCATGTATGGATGCTGAGATGTGACTCCTGGAGGATTGCTACACCGGAAACACCGCCATTTGGTGAGAAAACGTGAAGATCAATGCCGAGCATGGTCGCCCCGCATGCCTTCACCGCTTCAATGATGATGCCCCGTATGCGGTTTGGCTCGCGCAGGAACTTCGATGTCCAAAGCTCCACGAGCAGGTGGGTCCCGGCGAATCTGACGTCACCCTCCCTGCCACAAAATTCCGTGATCGCCTCTTTTTCTTTTATAACTGTCTGGGTCTCCATCTAAACACATAAATGCTCCTTTTCCTGGATTCTTGCGGATAGGAGAAGGTGCTGCGCCAAAAGCCGCCCTCTCGAAAAAGGTTATCTATCAAAAATAGGCACTAATTATTAGAATAAATCGAACCTGGAATCAACAAAAAAAATAGACCATGCAAAATAAAGTTTCGGCGGATTATTACCGAAATTGTCTATTGAAATTACGAGTCTCCCGAGGTAAATATACTGAAAATCCATAATTAAGGGAGTAAACTTGCATGAAGTCACCGGGAATATCAAAAGAAAGAGAGCTGGAGAAAAATAAAATCCCCATCAGAGGGCCCCTGATGGCTGTTGAAGAAAAGGGCGATACAGCCCGATGGAAGATCATCTATGGAACAAACTAACTGGTTGACGGTAAAGGACATACTGAGGGTAAACGCTCACAAATGGCCTAAAAAGGAAGGTATTAAGGATCTTTACAGGTCTTACACCTTCAGACAATGGGATGAGAGGGCCTGCAGGCTGGCCAACGCACTGTCGGACATGGGCATGC
>CAYUYB010000240.1:0-4592 GCA_964449025.1 uncultured Desulfobacteraceae bacterium | reverse complement strand
TTCTGGGCGCCGTCATATTTCCGCACAATATTGCCCTTGGGTGCACACGGGATGCTGATCTTGTGGAAAGGATCGGACGTGTGACGGCAAAGGAGATGCGAGCGACCGGAACCCAATGGACATTCGGACCTTGCGTTACGGTTCCCCAGGATATCCGCTGGGGCAGGACCTACGAGGGTTTCTCGGAGGATCCGGAGATTGTTGGAAGCCTAGGAAAGGCCATGGTCATGGGCCTTCAGGGCGTCGACATGTCAGATCCCCTGTCTGTGGTAGCCTGCGCCAAACATTATGTCGGTGACGGCGGCACGACGGCGTCAGGTACGCCCCGGTTCAGTTTTATCCGGCCCGAACCGGGGGGTGTATGGCTAGACCAGGGAAATACGGAAGTGGATGAGGCCGAATTGCGCCGTATTCACCTACCCGGATACATCGCCGCCATCGAGGCAGGTGTAGGCAGCATCATGCCCTCCTACAGTTCCTGGAAAGGCGTCAAGTGCTCGGCAAGCAAACGGCTGCTTACGGAGATCCTTAAGGAGGAACTCGGATTCGAGGGCTTTTTGATCTCCGATTATAATGCGATCCATCAGATAGACCCCAAGGATCCCAAGAGGTCGATCATGATTTCCATCAATGCCGGCATGGACATGGCTATGGTGCCGAGCGCTTATCGCGAATTCTTCAACAATCTGAAAGAGCTTGTCGAGGAAGGCAAGGTGCCGATGTCCCGCATCGACGATGCCGTCACGCGTATCCTGCGGGTCAAATTCGCTCTGGGACTGATGGATAAAAACCGCTCTCAGACAGCCGACAGGACATTGCACAAGGATTTTGGATCCGAGGAACACCGCGCCCTGGCGCGGGAAGCGGTACGCAAATCGGTCGTGCTTCTAAAAAATGAAGGCCAGACCCTGCCGATTTCAAAAGAAGCGGCTCGAATTCATATCTCGGGGAAGAGTGCGGACAATATAGGAAACCAGTGCGGTGGCTGGACCGTCCTTTGGCAGGGGCAGACAGGCGACGTAACCACGGGTGGTACAACGATCCTGGAAGCAGTCAGAGCCGCGGTATCAAGAGATACTGAAGTAACCTATACCCCGGACGGAACCGGGGCCGAGGGCTCAACGCTGGGTATCGCCGTAATCGGTGAGCTCCCCTATGCCGAGGGAGTGGGTGACCGTGGAGATCTGTCCCTGGATGCCCTGGATATTGCCGTAGTCAATAATCTAAAAGACGCGGGAATCCCTGTTGTCGTTATCGTTATTTCAGGGCGTCCGCTGATCGTCAATGAGATCCTGCCCCGGACAGACGCGCTGCTGGCCTCGTTCCTGCCCGGAACCGAGGGCAGTGGAATCGCCGATGTCCTTTTCGGAGACTACAATCCGGGCGGCAAGCTGTCATTCTCATGGCCGAAATCCAACGAACGGCTGCCCATGAATGTGAATATGGCGGAAACGGGATACGATCCGCTCTTCGAACTGGGCTATGGACTGAGCTATTAGTAATAGGCCTATGAGTATCCGGTATTTTACCCGCAAATGAATGGGTGCCGCGTCACGGTCCGACTTTATCGTTGACACAAGAGCCAAAATTACCTATACTTTGGCCCTAAAAAAGGCGTTATTGTCAGCTCACCCCACAGATGTTAGCTATGGTCCGGGCCTTGACGGCAAAGCTGAAGGCGTGGAAAGTGGCGTGGAGGTAAGTAGTCAGGCATAGTTTAAATTATTGTCAGGGTTGCTACTTTACGGGCCCTGGGGTGAAAACAGGCCAAGCTCAGATGAGGGCCTGCTCGTGATTTTTGAGGATGGGTCCGGGTGATATCGCACCTGAGACCCCTTAATTTTAAAACATTGGATAGGGGGTTAAAATCATGTTTATCTACCCTGAAAATTGGGAGTCGCTCTCTCCGGATGAAAAGATGAAAGCTCGATTTACTCATTGGCTCTCAGGAGCGGGCTGGAAATTCGCTACCGCGGAGGCGGAGAAGGGCTACAAGCAGCGCGTTCAGAGGATAAAGGATATTGTCGAATTGAAAAAGCCCGATCGCGTGCCTTGTATGCCTATGATCGATGCGTACATGGCCGACTATGCCGGCATCAGGTACGGGGACTTTTTCTATGATCCTGCTAAAGCGGAGAAGGCGATCATCAAGTTCCACCGGGACTTTCAGCCCGATTACAGCATGGTGATGATTGCGCCCGGAAAGATGTACGAACGCCTGGGTATTAGGACCTATCGCTGGCCCGGCGATGGCCTGCCTATGACTTCGAAGAGCTACCAGATGGTGGACGCCGAATATATGAAGGCAGATGAATACGATCAACTGATCGCGAACCCTGAAGGTTACTTCATGCGGACCTATATGCCGCGCGCGTTCAAGGCGCTGGAAGGCTGGCGGATGCTGCCAACATTCTATAGCGCGATGGAGTTCCCCATTGTCACGGCACTGGCGGGCGCGTTCGCGGCGCCTCCGGTACGCGAAGCATTCGAGGCACTCTTGGAGGCTGGTCAAATCGCGGCTGAATTCATGAGCACAGTGGGCAGGATCAACGAGGAAGTGGTAGGTAATCTGGGGATACCGTCAACGATGGGCGGATTCTGGAAGGTACCCTATGATATCATTGGAGACACCATGCGAGGCACGAGGGGTATCATGCTGGATGTGTACCGTCAGCCCGATAAGGTCCTGGCCGCAAGTGAACGCCTGGTACCGATCTCCATCCAGTTAGGGATTGAAGGCGCCAATATGAGCGGAATCCCGATCGTAATGGGGGTTTTGCACAAAGGTGACGACACCTTTATGTCGGATGCCCAATTCAGGAAATTCTACTGGCCTCACTTTAAGCAGGTTATGGAGGGCCTCATGAAGGAAGGCATCGTTGCCGCCGCGTTTGTAGAAGGCCGATACAACACGCGTCTGGACATCATCGCCGAATCAGGCCTGCCGGCGGGTAAGACCTTTTGGATGTTCGACAAGACTGACATGTTAGCGGTCAAGGAAAAATTCGGTGGCTGGGCTTGCTTTGGCGGCAATGTTCCTACCTCCATGCTCCTGGCCGGGACACCTCAGGAGGTCAAGGACTACTGCAAGAACCTGATCGAGACTGTCGGGCAGGATGGTGGCTATTTCCTCGCGCCCGGGGCGGATATAGATGTGGCAAAAGAGGAAAACGTGCGTGCCCTCATTGACGCGGCGCGCGAGTACGGGGTTTACTCTTAGGATAACGGGGTCACCCCTTAGAGGGTGACCCTCTTGTTTTTCTGCCGACCGTCGAATTACACCTCTTGATCATTATTGGGCTATGTATCCTCCATCTATAACCAGCTCACTGCCTGTGACAAATTTTGATTCATCAGACGCGAGGTAGAGGATACCGAAAGCTATGTCATCCGGCTCACCAAAATGACCTATGGGGAGACGACCAATTATACGTTCTTTGAATGCCTCGACACCATCGGAGTAGGTCTTTGAGACAGACTCGAGCATTGGGGTCCAGACAAAGGCCGGGTGAACGGAGTTTACCCTGATCTTATCCTTGGCGTAGAACATGGCATCGGTCTTGGCCATCAGACGCACGGCACCTTTGGAAGCATGGTATGGGGGACTATCCGCGGCGCCCACGATACCATAATTGGAGGACAAGTAGATGAGGCTTCCCCCACCCCCCTTCTTTATGTAAGGAACCGCGTGTTTTGTACACAGGAAGACACCTTTGACGTTTACCGCCATGACTTCGTCCCATTCCTCTTCGGTTACTTCATGTGTGGGTTTGTTTACGCCATGAATCCCTGCGTTGTTGACAAGGACATCAATCCTCCCGAACTTTTTATAGATTTCAGAAAAGGCCTGCCGTATTTCTTCTTCGTCGGTTACGTCGATATGCCAGTACTGTGCTATGCCACCATGACCCCGGATCTGTGATACAACATCGCTTCCCGCGTTATCAGAGATATCGGTCACCGCGACTGCCGCACCTTCTTTCGCTAACAGTAGAGAAGTGGCACCGCCAATCCCCAGGGCACCACCGGTCACAATAGCCACTTTGCCTTCCATCCTTCCCATTTTTTCCTCCTTATCAGTTTTATTGGTGTTGAATCGGTTGCTCTGGAATCAGATTCCAGACATAGAACATCTTTGATTATACAGAAAAATTCGATTTTGGGCAATAGCGATACGATGAGGATGCTTCTATCTCCATCTGTAGTGCCCATTCTCCGAATAGGCCGTTTTTCTATCGGTTCGTTCCGGGAACGGACCCTACATAAACCTTCCGCTAGTTCCTCTTTATTCTTTTTAGCTTTCAGCCTTCAGCTATTTCCCCTTTCTTACCATTTGCCCATTTAAACAATTACCCGCTTCCAATCCTGTAGGGCCTGTTCGCCGAACAGGAGGCTTTCATCGGTTCGTTCGGGGAAGCAACCTTTTATGATTGACACCCAGGGTCGGATCACCTATACTCGGCCCCAAAAAGGGAGTCTCTATTAGTCGGTTGCTGTCAAGACCTTTGAACGATGCCAGTGTGTAATCAAATGGCAATCTTTATTATGTTATCCCTGAAAGAGAGGGCATGAAAGATGAAAATGAGCACATT
>CAYUYB010000239.1:0-4635 GCA_964449025.1 uncultured Desulfobacteraceae bacterium | reverse complement strand
CAAATAGTAACCGTAAGCAAAGAGCCTTATAGGAGAGTTTCCACTCATAGCAGTATGCTAATCCTAAAGACCGATTATGGGCACCACAAGATATGGGGTTTGACACCCTGATCCAAAAAGCTAAAGATTCGGCTGCGCCCAGCAATTTCCGGGATCGTGCTTGCTATGTCGATTGGCAAACAGCGTTGGGAGCTCTTTGAGGAGCTGCTTTCTCCATTGATCCATCTGATTGGCATGGACCCCAAACTCACTGGACAGCTGGGCAAGGGTTTTTTCTCCTTTCACTGCTTCTAAGGCAACTTTGGCCTTAAAAGCTCCAGTGTGATTCTTGCGTATGGTTCGGACCATAGCGTGCCTCCTTCTTCGTATGGCAGGCACCATCCACCTTATTGCCTTGTCCAGTTTTTGGGGAGTATTATAAATACATAAGTATCAATTTATTGCTCTTCAAAAATCTCATTCTATTGCTAGCCATTCAAAAAATTTCTTTCCAACTTTTCTCATAAAAGGAAAAAGACAAGGGGGGCATAAGTTGCAAAAATGATTTCTGAAATCATTTTTAAATGATATATCATCTCTATTATTTAAATATAAATGTATTGCTTCATCATATTGGGATAACAGTATTTCCCTTTTTTCATTATATTGCTTAAGAGTGAGAGACTCAATTTTATTATGAGGAAAGGTGCCTATTGGTTCATCCCATTGTTTATCTTTAAATTCCTTTTGAAACTCATCTAACAAGAAATAATCTCGATAATATATGATCTTAGCCCGTGGATAATCTATGACGATCTTACTATTTGGTCTAAATATTTTTATCCTTTCTTCTTTGCCAAGTCTCTGACCAGTATAGAATAAAAAAGCTAATAAAATTCTCCCTCTCATATTAAGGGGAATGGGAAGCGATGAAATAGAACCTAAAGGTACTAACCTAAATGTTAGACTATTCTTTTTGAATCGTTCAATCGTAGATATCATCCGGTTATTATCAGCCATAATTGCACTTTCTCTTTTTACGCTTTCATGGACGGTGCTTTGTTAGCAGCAACCATGAACCCATTGGAGTCTTGCCAAGCATTGGTAAAATCATCCAATGCCACTTCCATCCCACCTCCTTGTGGATGCCCCGGATCGTTAAGAGTAACTGTGTGAGTTTGATCATTATATCCGGTCACCATTACGGCATGATTTGCCTCCGGCAGAAAATAAAGATCCTTAAGTTGCTCCAATTCAGAGGGTGCCCATATTTCGTTTGCATCAACTCCAACAATTATTTTTTCTCCACGAGCAAGTCTTTCCATGATATCATCAATAGTGTTACCCTCTGACCTCTGCACCTCAATCCCATGATCTTCAAGTAAATTTCCCACATAGTCTGGAACTGTACCAAATCCCGGAATATAGTATCCCTTTTCTATTGCTTCCTTAACCAATTCTTCCTCTGAAAAATCATAATCATAAAAGCTATCAAGGATATACTCCTGACTCACTATGGCACAGGTATCCCGGTATTTTTGTTGATGCCAATGTATTTTATCGTCCGGAGGTTCCTCATAACTATCACCAGGTTTCCATATATCATCAGTTGCATCATTCGGTGTAAGGATATCTACTTCCTGCTGATCCGGAACCCCTGCTATACTAGTTTTCTTAACTTGTTCAGGGATATTAGCGCCATTATTAATATTCTTACCGGGTTCCTCGGGAGGTTCAGGATCTATTCCTGGTGGGTAATCATCACCGGGTTCAGGAGGTATGCCCTCAGATCCAGTTTCCGTATCAGGTGGATCAGCAGATATGTCATTTCCATTTTCTCCAGTAATGCCATCCATTTCGATTCATCTCCAATTAGTTGTTTGCTGGGACTAAAGGTAAGCTTTTCGAGTAATTGTCCAGCATTTTAGGCATCGTTTTGCTGATAGCAGAATCAATATCTGCATGAATTGTTTTCATACTAATGCCGAACCCTTGCTCTGATTCAATGAAGGAATTGATATTGCGAATTCCTTCCTCAATGCTCCTTTTCAAGGCATGGTTCAGCGTTTCCTCCTTGCTTTTTTTCGGCAATGGTAAGCTGTCGAAAATCTCTTTATCTCGCTTCATGCAACGGATATTCTCCTCATCTATGAGTTCCCCTGCTTCGAAAATTGTCACTGGTAGGGTATCCAAAAGAACCTGCCACCAAGCGAACACAGTCTCCATAGCCCTTTTTATGGTTGCAGCATCCTTATGGCTTTTTTGAAATCGGTTGAGAAGCTCACCGAGTGTTCGTATACCAAGCATTCCAGCAAGGATTCCGACTCCTGTACCTACACCTATTCCCAACATTCCGCTCACCAGTAGTATTTGACCAACTAAGGGAGTGTTTCGGACAATTTTTGAAGACATGGTTTTTTCGATCTCTTTGCTAGCGAACACGTCCTCTACTGGACGTATGGCCCTATCGATTTCCCCAATAGCTTTCTGAATGTTTGATTGAACCGATCTTACATTCCGGCGAGATACAGATACAATCTTTTTCCTTTCATTAGGTATAATGGTACGAGCGACATCATTGCCAAATGCACTGGCAAGGAAATGAGCCTCATTGGTTAAGTGATAGTACGGGTAAAAAGCTGATAAGTACTCAAAATTTTGCTTAATTTTTGGTATGAACAAGCTGAGAAGTAAGATTTTCTGTATCGCTAATTCCTTCACTGCCCTCTCCTGATAGAAGGATGTAACATCAAGTTTACCAATTTTTGTGGAGAGATCTCTCATGGTTACATCTTCATCAAGCTCACGTTTGAGCAAAATAATATCAACAAAGAGTCTGACGAGCAAATTGCTCTTTTTGACAGAATTATACTTTTTATAGAGATCAGGGATGCTCCTATAATTAGTGCAGGCATTAGCTCTGCTTCTTTCCAGTTTGGCTGATGTCTCATATGTCAGGAATTCTGGTGATATAAGAGTCAGGGTCGCTAGATGGCCATTTTCCTTCCACGTAAGCATAATTTCAGAAAGTTCATAATCTATACGTTTGATTGATATTTCATCTATGTTATCGCTGCTGATAAAATCGCTGCCATCAATACGAAAACTATTGAGAAAGATTTCTAGCTTATGCACCAAAGAAGGGTCATCTTTGTCAAAGAAGAAGCCCCATTTAAAGTCATCTTCTTCAAACATATGTTCTGGTGTAAAAATAGCATTTGAAATGAGATTCGTATCTTTTTCGTTCAATTTTATAGCCAACATTTTTGAATCATCTGAAAGAAAGAGATATGTATCGCCATACGAAAAGCCTTTTGAAAAGGATATTGTTTGTCTTTTGGGTAATAGGGTTGCAAAAACTTTGTTTCCGATAACTTGAAGTAGAATCTTATGGTTCGTTCTTGACGGATAGATCTTTCCCTCAAAAAGCCCGGCGTGGGAAAAGCAGTAGTCATTTGGATTATCATTTTTACCAGAAATAGGTAGTGACGCTTCCAGCTTTTCAATCTGGTCAGGACCCTCGGAACTGTATAGTTGGTAAAGGGAAATGGATTGAGGGATTCCCTTAACGGTAAAGACTAATTCTATGCCTGTTGATTTATTATCGCTCACTGTTCGCCAACACTTAATCTTTGTAAACGGTGGGAAATCTATCTTTGGAAAGGTTACTAACTTCTTATTATGAAACAGTAAGATGGCGACTGGATATTGTTCGGTATTAGGCGACAAGTGATTGTTTGTCATTGTCAGCACTTTGATCGATACCAGGCAGAGATGATCAATCTTCATTCTTATGTGAAAGGTATTTGCAATCACTTGAGCCCACAACTGAAACCAAGGTCCGGAGGCTGTACTTAGGATTGAAGGATCTTTTAAATCAATCTCACACGATGATACATCGCCTGCAGCAGAAGTGTTAGCTATAAAAATTAGAATCCCCTTTTTCTCAGTGACTTGAGGTAAGAAAGTTTCATTCCTTCCAGAATAGAGGATATCCTTACTAATTACATGCAATTCGCCATCATCAGAGGCAGCGAGAAATCCCCGGTTTCGAATATTCTCTAATTTCGAATGGATCATGGTTAATGGTACAAGCCAAAGGAAACCTTCGGGAAGAATCGCCTTTTTTATTGATTCTAGTTGGTCATCACATTTTTTGCATCTGGGGGGTTTTCCATAGGAAAAACAGTCATCTGTTATAGCCCCATGAACTTTGCATTTCACTTCTACTTTACTAGCACAGCTAGCGCATAAGAATTCTCCTTTGTCTTTGTCACCTGGCAAAATAATATTATCTATCCTTTCGGGAAATGCATGGTGTCCTTCCCGTTTTATATCAAACTCCGCATAATTAAAATCTGTAATTTTTTTAGCTTTGTTACATGCTAAACAGTTAGGCATAGTATACCCTTATATATTCCCCTTGATTCAGTTTACATATTGCACACCAGAGAACCTATCCTCTCGTCTTGGGCTCAGGCGCTGCCTTTGAGCTATACGAAATCCACAGCAATAGCAGAGACGCTTCCGAAGGCAGGAAAGGGGCTGGTATTACAGTTTGAGTGGTAGCCCCGCTCCCATATCCCTGTTTTCAGGAACTTAAGTCGGAACCTGTCAACAACTTTTGGACACTCGCTGTTAAAAATTACTGTAGGA
>CAYUYB010000238.1:0-4640 GCA_964449025.1 uncultured Desulfobacteraceae bacterium | reverse complement strand
CCTGGCTCCTGACTCCTGACTTATTATATCTAATAGCTAAAAGCTAAGAAATGATGCCTTTGTATAGGTTGCTAAGAGTAATAAATAGTAAGAAATTGTAAGTTAAAGGAATATATAAATTATCTTAAAATAAAACTTGACAATAATAACTTATAAGGTTAATAAGTCCTTTCCAAAGATACATACATCACAATATATACCCACTGGCCTTGACTCTACATAAATGCGGAACAACCGGAGTTCATGGTCGTTTTTAAGGTAAACTGATATATCAATAATGATATAAGATTTTTTCAAGCATTCGGTATTAAAAGGCTTTCTGGTGTTTTACCCTATAATGATAGCCGGGATCTTTGTTTACCTGCTGTTGACATGGAGATTGCCGTCAAGAGCTTATTCTACACTCTTTGCCGGTCGTTTTTAAGAGAGAATTTTTTAAGGAGGATAGAAAATGCGGATAAAGATGCCGGTTTTATTAATTTCAATGATGGCCATGTCTTTGGGGAGTGATATGCTTTACGCGGCGGATGCGGAGGAACAGGATACTGAAAATGTGTTTACATTGGGAGAAGTGATCGTAACCGCTGAACAGCCTGTTGTGGACCTGGCTACCACCGTTACCGAGCTGTCAGCGCAGGATATCTGGGCCAGGGGTGATTTGACTGTTGCGGAGGCCCTGGAATTGCTCCCGGGCGTTGATGTGCGGAAAGGCGGAAAAAGCCAGATGTTCGTGTCCATCAGAGGGTTTGAGCAGGATGACTTAAAGGTACTTATAGACGGTATCCCGGCCCATGAGGCATACGACGGAACAGTGGACCTGTCTATGATCTCGACGGAAGCCATTTCAAAGATAACTGTTGCCAAAGGCGCCTCCTCCGTCCTGTACGGCGCGAACACCATGGGAGGAGTAATCAACATTATCACCAAAAAAGGAGGAAAAGAGCCTGTAACAGAGGCCACTGCCTCCCTTGGAAATGACGGGGCCGCTAAATATACGCTTAACCACGGCGGGAGGCTCGGGGTTTTGAATTACTGGCTTACCTATGGGTACAGTGAATCCGATGGTTTCCGATTGTCGGATGATTTTAATCCGGCGAATCCTATTGTAGGTCTGGGAACAGACTATAACGAAGACGGAGGAACCCGTGATCTGAGTGATTACATCAAGAGGACCCTTAGCGCTAAGGTCGGTTATGAATCCGATGAAGGCACCGGCATTTATTTCTCTTTCGATTATCATAACAATGAACGCGGAATTCCCTCGGGAATGAGCCGCTACTGGGCGTTTACCAAATGGGACCAGTGGCAGTTGAACCTGGTGGGAGAATATGTGTTTAATGACATGTTCAGCGCAAAGGCCAGGGTATTTTACGTAAAACATGATGACACCATAACAGACGTGAGCTGGGATGCAGACCATACTACAGGAAGAAAATGGTTTGAAACGAGTTCCTATGATGATGACTCGCGCGGAGCTGAATTACATGGTTTTTTCGATCTGGAAAGATGGGGAAATCTGAGAATAGGTCTGAATTACCTGAGGGATAACCATAGGCAGCAGGATTTCTATGACGCAGAGACCATGTCTGTCTGGAGATTCGGCGATCCGCTAGGTTTCCAACCCGAAGAAGAATACAGCGCTGACACTTATACACTGGCTGTTGAAGACGAGATAAGACCGACCGAGCACCTGGCCGTTGTCTTCGGCATGAGCTATGATACCTTTGAGCCGGGCAAGGCCTATAATAAACCGGTGCCGGACAAGACGAGCACAGTCAATCCCCAGATAGGCCTTGTCTATGATGTAGACCAAAAAACAAGTATCCATGCCTCTGTTGGGAAGAAGACAAGATTCCCGCAGTTGAAAGAGCTTTACAGCGAAGTAGCGGGCGGGAACCCGGAACTGGACCCCCAGAAGACGGTAACCTATGAAATTGGGGCATACCATGGGTTTAACGGGATGTTTAGGGGGAATATCGCCGTTTTTTACAATGACGTCAGTGATCTTATTGATCAGGTGGAGGATCAGGCATCCGGGGAGGATATTTACGTTAACCTCTATGAGGCAAACATAAAAGGTATTGAGGCGGAGTTGCGCATGGACTTGTCTTGCGGGGTCCTTGCGAGGCTCAATTATACGTATATGTCCACAGAAGATAGGTCTAATCAAGGACGCGAGATGGAAGGGAGACCCGAACACCGCCTCAGCTTGGATCTCCGTTATGGTTTCCCGTTCGGTCTCACTGCGAATCTTCAGACATCCTATGCAACGGGAGCATATTGGGAAGACCCGGATTATAACTGGGTGGAATTGCCGCACGTTTTTTTGATAGACGCGAAAATCACGCAGGGGCTGGGAGATATTTTCAATCTTGATTCGGAGCTGTTCGTGCAGGTCGATAACCTTACAGACTATGATTACTATCAGTCATTCGGCCCGGAGCCGGGACGCAATTTCATGGCAGGGTTATCTGTTAAGTTCTAATCTGTTAACAAAAGGAAGGGCTGATGATGAAAAAAAACCGGATTCTTTTCTTTGTCCTGATTATGGTGGGACTTTTTGGGGTGGAGGCCTTTGCTCAAGACCGTGGCCTGAGTATCAGCGGCACGGTCAGGCAGCCCTTATACGTGGAGATGGAGGATATTGACAGGTATCAAAATGTAAGGGTGCAGCTCAACGAGGTAATGAAGGACGGGACCTTCAAGGGTGTCTTTTATTATATGGGCGTGCCCTTGAAGGTCTTGCTTGACACCGCATCCATACAAAAGGAAGAGACTGCCGCCTTTTCAAAGAAGACCGATATAGCGATACTTGTTAAGAGCAAGGACGGTAAAAAGGTGGCATTATCATGGGGAGAGGTCTATTACAGGAACTCCAGTGATATCATCGTGGCCACATCAGCGTCACCTGTAATGCCCCATAAGAGCTGCGCTTCCTGTCACGAGCCTGATTTTTATAAACCCTATATGGATCAGCTCAGCCGGGAGATAGGGTTTCCCAAGCTTGTGGTGGCAGGGGACGCCTATTCGGACAGGTCTATTGAAAATATCGTGAGCATCCAGGTCATTGACCCGGGGCCCGGGAAGCCTGCAGCTGATCCGGAGGACCTATTTTCTCCTGCATTTACCATTACCGGGGATGTCAAGAACGAGATAACCATCACTCATCTTTCTCCCTATCCCAGTGCGGAAGCGAGGATTAAGATGGTGGGGGAGGGCAAAGGTTTCCACGGGATAAGAGATTTCTCGGGCGCGCCCCTCAAGGCCATACTGGACCGGGCCGGCATTGATTCCGATCTAACCAAGGTCTTTTATGTCTCGGCGCCGGACGGCTACTACGCCCTCTTTTCCTATGGCGAAGTCTATCTGAACAGGGACGAGGAGAGTATTATTTTGGCGGACAGGGCCAACAACGAGACTATCCAGGAGGGAGGTAAATTCTTTCTTATTGCCACGGAAGACCTCATGGCAGACCGGGATGTCAAATCAGTGGAGAAGATAGAGGTCATAACGCTGGAATAGTAATCGAGCATGTTTATTAGCAAAAGGGATTGACAATGAGCCTGGACCGGGTTAATAAATAACACCGGAAACATGAGGCAGGAGCCGCCCCATATCGAAGCTAGGGACCAGAGGGTAACAAGATTTATGGGTTAAGAGACTATGTATAGGAAGACAGTCGCTGCGGGTATGAGCGGTGTCTGTACAGGTTCAGAAAAAATGGCCACGAAGGTTCACGCTCCCCGAGGGAGAGCAATGCCTCGTGGTCTTTTTTTTGCTGCGGCAAAGGTGCGGGAAGGAGGCGGGGTCCCTGAAAAGGCATGTATAACCTGGCAGGAGAACAGAAAGGAGGGGCAATAACCTATGCCCACAATGCGCAGGGACAGAGAAAAGAAAGACAGGGCTAAAAGGTTCTGGGAGAAGAAGGCCCCTAGATACCCTGCTGCCTTTGATAGCGGGCAGATGGAAAGGACGCTCAGGGTTATCTCCATGGTGCGCGCCAAGGGTGTTGAAATAAAGGGTAAAAGGATCCTGGATATCGGCTGTGGCACAGGCATTTATGCCCTACCTTTGGCACAGGAAGCAGAAAGCGTCACCGGCCTGGATTTCTCCGAGACCATGGTCGCCAGGCTCAGGGACGAAATGATACGTTATAATATCTCCAATGTGGATATTATTAAAGACTCCTGGCAGGAGGTGGATATTGAGGCCACGGGTCTCAGGAAATCATTCGATATCGCCTGGTGTTCCATGTCCATGGCTGTTCGGGACAGAGAAGACATTAAAAAGATGGAAGAGTGTTCAAAAAAGTGGTGTGTATATGTAGGATGGGCGAGAAAGAGGAGGAATGAGCTAATGGAAGAGGCCTTTAGGATGCACGGGCTTAATTACGGCCCGCCGCCGGGTGTCTCCGTTATCCATGATATCCTTAAAAGCGGCGGGGAGGCGCCTGTTATTGATTATCTTGATGACTCATGGGACTGGGAAGGTACAATGGATGAGGCCATGGAGAATGTGGCCGCGTTTATTGAGATGCAAGGGTCAACAGCGGACCGCGCAAGCCTTTTAGATCTGCTCAACAGTCATGAGCGGGATGGTTTGATACGTCATACAACCTATGTGGAAGAAGGGATTATTGT
>CAYUYB010000237.1:0-4648 GCA_964449025.1 uncultured Desulfobacteraceae bacterium | reverse complement strand
ATAAAAGGAAAGGACATAAGGAAATACCATGCCGATAGGTACAAAGAGACCTGTGCTCAGGAGTCCGAAAGACTGGACAAAATCTATGTCCCCCTGGATAAGGGAGCCTATGAGTATTTCGTGCAAAAAACCCTTACCGCCGAGGGATTGGCTGAGCGTCACCAGCATGGGTTTATAGTGCTTTTCGAATAAGGGTTCAAACACGTAGCCGATCAATCCTTCTCCTAAGAAGCGAATTACAAAAAAGGACGCTGACAGCACGATCAGGGCGGTTACCATACCCCCGAGAGGTTTAATCGAAAAATCCTGCAGTTTTTCAAAAAAGGTATGGTGACGGTGTGTGATCTTTTGGACCTCGTTTATTATCCTGCCGGCCTTATCCCACTGCTGTGATTTGTTCAGATGGGGAGGTTCGGGTATGGGCGCCTTTGGTATTATCTCCACGAGAGCCCTGATGCCCTCGCCGGTAATCGCGGCGGTGGGGATAACCGGGACTCCCAACATGGCTGAAAGCCTTTCAACATCTACTTTGATCCCCTTGTGCCTTGTCTCATCCCAGATATTCAGCGCGACTACCATGGGCTTTTTCATCTCGAGTAATTGAAGGATCAACATCAGGCTGCGTTCCAGGCGGGTGGCGTCAACAACACAGACAATAACGTCGCCTTCCTGGATCATCTTTACCGCCACATCTTCCGCGGCAGTGGTGGGGGTTAAGGAGTAGGTCCCGGGGACATCTATTATCGTCGATTTTTTACCCAGTAGTTTTAAGAAACCTTGTTTAAAGGTTACGGTGGAACCGGGATAATTGGAGGCGATAACCTGTATGCCGGTGAGCCTTGTAAATAAAACGCTTTTACCGACATTTGGATTGCCGATAAGAAGGACTTTCAATTATGTTTCTCCCTGGTAGGGACTGTGATCATTATTCTGTTTGCCATGTTGTAACCTAATGCTACTTCGGTGCCGCCCACATGGAGGATAACCGGCCCTCTGTGGAAGAGACTGGAGACCTTGGTTACTTTTGAACCGGGATGGATGCCCATGGATTCAAGTTTCAGGCGAAAGGTCTTTCCTCCCGTGACATTGGAGATAATACCTCTCTGGCCCTTCTTCATTATGGCCAAATTGATTTCTTTATTCATATGACCCCTTTATATAAAACCGGGAATTAGCGACAAGGCCCGTGCAATCCCGGTTTATACCGTCATGACAATAATATGAGGATTTTCCGGTTCTTAAAAGCCATATCCGGGGATGTACTATTTCCGGCTGCATATCAACCTAACTCTCACACATAACCGGCTACCCCTCGGGCATTTATTAATTAATGTTTATCCAATTATATGGCCTTTTGCGGACTTGTCAATCCCTGGGATCAGATTAGTTGCATTTAAGGTTGACAATCTTTTAAGGAGACGGTAATTATTTTCCATCAATGAGTTTATAGGGGTGGCCTGTTTTTTCATAACACACTAAAACGCGGAGAGGACCCCATGACACAGACTGCGATCAACGTAAGCGAACAGAAGGCTGAATTCCGAAGAAAGGTTGAGGAGCTTTTACCTGAAGGTGGAAATCTGAATCTTTGTTACACCTGCGGCACATGCGCGGGAGGGTGTCCCGCTACCGGTCTTGAAAACATGGATCCCAGGAAGTTCGTCAGGATGATTGCCCTTGGTCTGGACGAGGAGGTAATAACCACTCCATGGGTGTGGATGTGCAGTATGTGCATGCGCTGCAACTATGCCTGCCCCATGAACGTTGATATCGCCGGAATGGTGGGGCTGGCTCGACAGGCATGGCCCCGGGAAGAGAGGCCGAAAGGGATTGTTGGTTCATGTGATATGGCCCTTAAACACGATACATGCAGTGCCATGGGTACATCCGAGGAGGACTTCCAGTTTGTGGTGGAAGACGTGCTTGAGGAGGTGAGGGAGTCCCAACCCGGGTGGGAGGAACTACAGGCGCCCATCAACAAGGAAGGTGCTTATTACTTTTTAAATCAGAATTCCAGGGAACCTGTAACCGAACCCGATGAGATGGTTCCGTTGTGGAAGATACTGCACCTCGCGGGCGCCGACTGGACATATGGTACAAAGGGTTGGGCCGCGGAAAACTACTGTATGTTCCTGCAGGACCTGGAGGCGTGGGAACATGTTTTAAGGGTCAAGGTCAAGGCCCTGGAGGATCTGGGGTGCAAGGTCTGGCTCAACACGGAATGAGGCCACGAATTCTACGCGGTCCGGGCCGGACTCGAAAAATTCAATATCCCCCACAACTTTGAGCTTAAGAGCATTATCGAGCTTTACGCCCAGTGGATCAGAGAGGGGAAGCTGAAGGTCAACTCCGACTGGAATAAAGACCTGAAAGTGACATTCACTGTCCAGGATCCCTGCCAGATAGTCAGGAAATCCCTGGGGGATCCTATCGCTGACGACCTTCGATTTGTGGTCAAATCGGTTGTGGGCGAAGAGAATTTTGTTGATATGACCCCCAACAAGTCCAATAATTACTGTTGTGGAGGCGGCGGAGGATACCTCCAATCCGGCTACGCCGATGCGCGCCATAAGTACGGCGAGATAAAATTCAATCAGATCAAGGCTACGGGGGCTAAATACTGCATAACCCCCTGTCATAATTGTCATTCGCAGATACATGACCTCAACGAATACTACCATGGAGATTACCATACGGTCCATCTGTGGACGCTGATCTGTCTTTCCCTGGGGTGTCTCGGGGAGAATGAACGGATGTATCTGGGGCCCGACCTGGCGGATGTGGGGCTGTAATCCTCTGTACGATAGCCTCTCTGCCGAATAACCCTGATCCCTGC
Source organism: uncultured Desulfobacteraceae bacterium (assembly GCA_964449025.1). Taxonomy (GTDB): domain Bacteria; phylum Desulfobacterota; class DSM-4660; order Desulfatiglandales; family HGW-15; genus CAYUYB01. The sequence continues at coordinate 1,812 of CAYUYB010000237.1, read as the reverse complement.
CCAAGTCAGACTGAATTGTCCCTGTTTTTCCAGTATCTCCGGTGTAAACCACACCACGACAGGGGGCACACCAAACGAGGCCTTCGGGCCGATAACGTTCTCTCCCGATCAAGAATTCAGATCTTCTTGTCTAAAATATGCCATACAAGACATATAAGCCGATCGCCAATTCTCCTGATTCTTTGATCAAGCATGCCCTGGAAATGCTTCTATCCAGGGCCGAAGAATGACAGACTCTAATTTCTTCTGTTATTCCGCGACTTGATCGCGGAATCCGGGAACCATGTCTTATGTCATTCTTCGGCCCGTTCGACAGGCTCATGGTCCTGGTGCGACCTTCGGGGTGAGAGCGATTGTATACCTGTATGTATTTGCGAGACTTTAGACCGAAGGTTGTTTAATTACGGTCTGGGCCAGGGACCGCGGAATCCACGATATCTATTTTACCCGATGCAAATGCTGTGCAGAGAAAAAAACGATTTTGGACAGGTGTGACGAGGCGTATATCCCGGCAACCAGACAATAAGACAGATGATTATTGATATTTTGATCAATATATGCGATTCATAAATAAAGATGTCTAATTAAGTTTCTGTCTTATCCGGTTAATAAGTATGTAAATCACTAATAGGTAAACCCTACTAGACTGGTAATGGATCTTTGACCCACCGGGTTGTCTTTGTGACGGCGAACTTGTTTATGCGCAGCGACCCTGCACGAAGGGAGACCAAGACGACATGGATTAGGATTCAAGGATTCGCGGGTTCAAGAGGCCAGGGGTCGATTATTTTGTGTCTTATATTTCCTCCCCTTTCAGGGGAGTAGTAAGGTGGGGTCTCTTTTTGACGGACTTAGTCGAGGTGTTCAACATGGCCAAAAAAGGAATAACGGGAATTTTCATCACAGTGATAGTCTTGGGGGTAATCGCTTATTTTTTATATAGCCTGATTATGGGATGGCATGATGACAGCGTTGAGACCGCGAGAGATCAGGAACGGAAACAATGGCAGGAGCAGGTTGAGGCATTGAAAAGCAGGGTGGCGGAACTCGAAGAACAGGCAAGGGAGCCGGAGGGACCGAGCATCCCCCTGGAGAAGCTGGAAGAGGCGGGCATTATGACCCTTGAGGATATGGAGGACCAGATAGCCGCGTTTTTCGCCTATCTGGATGAAAAGGGTTATGTTGAGAGGCATAACCTAACCGGCAGCACATACCATCAATATGAGCTTTCCGTTACCGAATTAACCGCGAACCCCCCTATAGTCTCGGGAGAAAAACAGAACCTCTATAACCTGTTTTATAACATGTCCTATTTTTACAGGGTGCTGGGCAAAGAAAGGCTTTTCCTTGTAAAGGATATTTTAGAGAATGAATCCGACATTATTGAATCCGCTATGAAGACCTTTTATCTGTGGTATACCTTTGAAGATATAGAAGAAGGTTTGATTAAAGGAAGGCCTTCATTGGAGACATTATATGGTTACGCCTGCTTCTTTTTGGATACCCTTGGCGGAAGGAGTTATCTGCTCAGGCGAGGATCAAAGATAAGGATACTCACTACCTACTATTCCATTCTGATCCTGGACAGGGCCAATGACAGTAAATTGAATCCAAACGGCATAGATATCAGGCCCCATATAACATCTACCCGCGATGAGATAGCCGGTTACGTGGGGCTGATAAACCAGAAAGAATACTTGAAAAGATTAGAAGATTTGAAGACAAAATACAAGATTTTCTAGGCCTCCGCTCATACCAGCCATGAGAATCCGGTATGGATTATCCAGACCGGAAACCAGAAAGTACATAAAA
>CAYUYB010000236.1:0-4663 GCA_964449025.1 uncultured Desulfobacteraceae bacterium | reverse complement strand
AAAATTGTGGAGACATATTAAAAAATTTTGCCAAACGCAATGCCGTATCAGGAGAAATTCTCCTTTTTTTCAAAACAATTTCATTAATTCTCCTCGCAGGAACCCTGATATCAATGGCCAATCGATTCTGGCTTATGCCCATTGGTTTAAGAAATTCTTCCAAAAGAATCTCACCGGGATGAATTGGTGCAATTTTTTTACTCATGGCACTAACTCCTCATATGACGCCAGACGTTAAATGTCAAGGGTTAAATTAAGCGCGATTCTAACCAAGCCAAAGCTTAGCGGCGCCGCTTCTTTTTCTCTTTATATATAGCGCCGACAATGGCGCCGCTGATGACATTGAGGACCAGGGCCTGGATGATCCAGTAGATAACCACTCCGGTCGCGATGGTCATATAGAAGGGCATTGATGCCATCCCTGACAACGCCCCCACGAGCCACATGAGGACGCCATAGATCATGCCTTTGACCACCCCTTTGCCGGGAATCCCTTTATAGAGGACGGCAAAGACCAAGGCAAAGAGTATACCCCGGATAATCCCGATGATATTCGAGCCGATAAAACTGTTGACGCTCATGATGACTGCCGGATCTTGCCAGATATTCGGCGGCAGTTCATAGACCCAGTTAAAGAGCCACCCGCACGTCAAAAAGCCTAATATGGAACCCACAATCCAAATCACCACACCCGCAATCACAATCCGCTTCACATTCATTCCGTTATCCTCCTTTCAGTCATTTGCAAGAATAAAGATTCGACCCTATCTCGTCTTCTTTCTACCTATAAAAACCCTTCCGATTTGCTTCCACCAAGCCCTTTGCAACTATTTCTGGTATGGCGCACAGAGGTTCGGCAGACGAATTATTAATAAAAACAATTTCATAATCGACAGGACCCCCTTTACAGAGCGCATCAAAGATCATAATGCCGCCAATCGTTGAGAATTTTTTATCCGATAATGCAGACTTTATTCTCGGTTCTACAATATTCCGGGGCAATTCTCGTGGAGTTAGAAAAAGCAAATAACCGGCTACTACAAGCAAATTAGGTTTATTCGGCAGAAACTTCGGAGCTGCTTTGCCAGCCTCGTAGACAACCCTTTCAATGGGATCAACCCATCTTGCTTCCGCATTTACGTATCGTGGTTTTTTGCGACGCGGCCCCTTTCTTTCTGCATCGCTTAATTCACCTTCCCACCTGGGACCTTTGACTTCCACGAATATAGGTTGAGTGCCAGGCCATTGTATTTCAAATTCTCCTAACTTATTTGATAGACCCGTAGGTTCCCATGCTACTATTGAAAAGCCGTTACGATGAAAAAAGAAAGCGACCCGCGCCTCGGCCAAAGCTCCGTCACGTTGCGCCAATGTACCTCTAAGCATAGGAAGGTATCGTTCGAATTGTCCTTGCACCTGCAGAAAGGATAAAACCCTTTCAAGTTCATCTGCCCAAAGCTGATTAGAAGGAAATCCATTCTGACCTTCCCAACCGGCATCATTACATATCGCAGAACCTAATGGGCCAAGTTGAATTTGATGATAAATTGACATTGTTAGGAGGCCCGTTGTTTTATCAGATCGATAACATTTTTATAGATGCTAAGCCTACCATTGCATTTAATTGTCCGCATATGCTCTTCTATTGGCGACTGATAGAAAGCAACTCCCGAGAGAATTTCATCAGTGACACGTAACTTCCCATTTTCAGATTTAGAGATTAAAAGATGCCACAAACCGCCCCCGCTGAAACCCTGAAAACTCCCTGGTCCCTCATACGTCTCATTATACTTCGCCTTAAATTCGAGAAAGTCATATCCATTCACTAGATATTCAGCCTCAACAACCCCTGCTCCGTAGAAGCCATGAAAGACTTTGACTCTTCCGAAACCTCCTTCTGGCGGCGCATCTATCGTCACTTCATCCGACATGCCCGAAAGTACCCAAAAGCCATCATTGATTGGCGGCAGATTTTCGAGAAGTCGATTGCGTCTTTTTGGGAGGTTATAGAAAGATTTAACCGCCTTAATAATTCCGAGATGAGATTGGGGTAAAATCAATATAGCCAAGTCGGGACCATCGGATTCGTTCGCGCCTCTGGCCACACAGATTTTTTCAATAAATTTCATAGGGATAGTTAGTCGGTACAATTGAGCCGGAGGAATGGTCGGCAGGATGAGTCCAAGCTCCCCCGCATGTGGTAAATTTTCGATCACATGATCGGCTGTCAAAATTGCATAAGTACGGTCAATTTCAACCAAAGTTCCCGATCCTGATAGTCGAGCGTCCTGTGGCATAGTGCTCTCTTCTAACTTAACAAGACCAACAGTATAATAAGATACTACACTGGCAGCTTTTTCGAGAAATTGATGAGCTACAATGACATCTTTTTGTTCAGCCATTCCGAAATCATAACCCTCTTATAAAACGAATGGTTACTAGGTAACATAGATGTTGAATAAAAACACATTAACGATAACTTGACGGAGTTCGTCCTCAGCGGAAGTAAATAGAAAACGCCACTCTCCATCACCTCGCTGACCAAGATCTTTTTTAAACTTCTGGTGTGCAGAGAGCGTCGCAGGCACCTTGTCGAGCAACTCTGTAAATTTTGCGTTGTGTTTATTAAATATCACTATGGCAGCCTTACAGTCTCGCCAGGTGAGATAAGCTAGCAATTGATCAACGGCTTCAGCTAGCTCTTTCTCGCCACGCCAAATTTTGCATTCTGCTATGAACGCAGCTCGACTTTGGTCTTCAATACGTATGTCAGTCTTGCCAGTTTTCCTAAAAGTTTCTCCAGTAGCGCCACCCTCGTAATGACCATTTAGGTGAGCTAACATGATATCTCGGAGTTCCTCTTCATCATGAACGGCGTATGTTTTTGGGGTGGTCTCGAACGTACGACCCTCATGGCGGATTACGGACAATATATGCTCAAAGTCTTCGTCTGTGATCCCTGGCTCTGACTTCAGACCTGATTTAGGAGGAGGCGGCAATGGCTTGACTAATTTCCGTTTAATTGGAATCGGTTGTACTTGAGGAACACCGCCACGCCTTTTAAGGGGAATCTTCAAGAAATCAGCGATTTCGTCATGTTTTTTGAGTCTTTCCCGTCTTGACTGTATGGCTCGTCGTATGATATCCGGTGCCGTCTTATTATATTGTTCCACTTGTGAACGTTGAGCTTCGATATAGAACCGAATTCTTTTTAATTCATCATCAAGATCTTTTTGCAATTGTTCAGGCTGCTCGTCCGTAGGTTGTTGCAATACTATCTCTATGTTACCTGGTTTATCTCCGATTGGCTCTCTGACGTCAGCTCGGGGAAATGTCGACTGAAATTTATTGGGACAAAGATTCCAAAGATCAAAGTCACCTGTAAATGGTATTGAAACTACAACACGAATACCCGGTACATGAACAGTCCCGCGACGTCCACTTATAGACACCGTTGCTTCATTTTGCTCCTGTTCTGCTGACTCTTCATATAAGGTCAAAGGTTCGATATACAATTGAGAAAATATGTATTCAACCAAATCGTCTTCAGATGTGGTAAGAAATTGGTCTTTTTGAATTTCATTGACTTTCGCAGTTATCTGACGCGCTCTAGCTTCCAATATGGCATCCAGCTTATACCCGGTAAAGAGCAGATTGTTCCTGCGGTACATTCCTCTAAAGCCCCCTTTGAATGTTACCTAACGTAAAAATTAAGTGGACTTTCAATTATATTCTTATAACTACTCTTCCTCCCCCTCCCCCATATAAAAGAACCGCTCGAACATCCGGTGGTAGTCGGTCCACGTTGCGCCCTGCTCCGCCTTGTGCATAAACTCCTGGATCCCGCTGACCTATCTCAGTTTCTTCCTTGCCGGTTTGACTCCATACAAGGCTTGGTCTTCCTTGACAAGACACGCCCTCGCCCTCTTGTTGATGGTCTGTTCAAAGCGTAACGTGACGTTTGAGGAAGAGCTTGTATTTTCGGCCTTGAGATATCGCGCCGTCATACGGCAATATTCAGGATCAATTTCAACACCGATACTGTTGCGGCCTGTCCTTAATGCCGCAACCATTGTTGTGCCTGTTCCGCAAAAGGGATCAAGCACCGTATCTTCGGTGAACGAGAACATCCGTACGAGCCTGGTGGCTAATTTCAAAGGAAACGGTGCGGGGTGCTGTTTGGTTGAGGCCCCCGTGATGTTCCATATCTGCTGGAACCAACGATTGAATTCCTCTTTGGACAATTTGCTTGCCTTGCGCTGTGCGCCCGTCGGCTTACGGTATCCACCTGGTTTCCTCTGCATAAGGATGAATTCCATATCATTCTTAATGATGGCGTTCGGCTCGTACGGTTTGCCGAGGAACCTTGAACCGTTTGGAACTTCGTATGAGGCGTTGGCAATTTTGTGCCACACGATGGGGTTAAGGTTGTCAAAACCGATGCGACGGCAGATGACGCAGATGTCGGCGTGCAGCGGAAACACAAGATGCCGTCCGAAGTTGCGCCGCGCAACACAGACATCCCCCACAACACAGACCAAACGCCCGCCCGGGACGAGAATGCGAAATATGTGTCTCCAGACCTTCTCCAACTCAGCGAGGAATGCCTCGTAGTCTTGAATATGGCCGAGTTGATGCGGGCTTTCGTTGTACTGTTTGAGGT
>CAYUYB010000235.1:0-4665 GCA_964449025.1 uncultured Desulfobacteraceae bacterium | reverse complement strand
AAGGTATGGTAATCAAAAGTGGTCATCATCAGGAACACCGCGAGACCTATCAGAAAAAAATAGAGCTGCTTGTTAAAGATTTGCGAGCCACCTGCATCCCATATAGGAAAAGAAGCGCTATACATGTTAGCCGTGCTTATGATTCCGATCAGGACTAACAGGAGAAGTAGGATCCAGTCAAAATTCTGTAATAGTCTTCTATCAAATAACATTCTTTGCCCTTTGTCCAGAACCTATCCGTTAATTAAATTCGCCTGATCGCTGACTGCTGAAAGCTTTATGCAGGATCGCGAACCACATGTAAGGTATAGGACTAATCCAATGATGAATGGCCGGTGATCATTGATTAATGTGCAAATATTCCGCAATAAGATCCCTGGCAATGGGGGCAGCCACTCTACCGCCGTGCCCGCCGTTTTCTATAAGTACTGAAATGGCAATTTTGGGATCCTCCACTGGTGCAATGGACACAAACCATGCATGATCCCTAAATTCTTCCGGTGTTTCGCCGTCCGAACTTATAGACTTTGAGGTATCAATGGCAATGACCTGAGCGGTTCCTGTCTTTCCCGCCACGGAGACCCCGTCGAGGTAGGCGCTGTACCCGGTTCCTTGAGGATCGTTAACAACCGCAAAAAGTCCTTTTTTCAGAATTTCAAGGTTTTCCTCACGAACGCCGATTTTCCCAATTAGTGTAGGTTTGAATTCATACACATAGTGATCCCTGTCATCCGCGATTCGTAGCACGATCTTGGGCTGGTATAACATCCCGCCGTTAAATATCGAAGAGATCAGCCTTGCCATCTGTAATGGAGTCACCAGTACAAAGCTCTGGCCGATTGAGGCCAAAATGGTCTCACCAGCCTGCCAGGCAACGCCCCATCTCTTCAGTTTCCATTCCGTTGTCGGTATCAGCCCCTCCTTTTCGTTATCCAGTTCAAACCCCGTCTTTTGCCCTAGACCACACAGTTTCGCATAATAAGCAATTGTATCTATTCCTAGGCGGTTGCCGATTTTATAAAAGTAAACATCGCAAGATTCCTTTAACGCGCTGTGGAGTTTGAGAGCGCCGTGTCCTGTCTCTTTCCAGCAGTTATATTTACGGTTACCTAGCGTATAATACCCCGGACACGCAATCTCTTCATCAGGATCAATGAGCCCCTCCTCCAATCCGGCCAAGGCCACGACAATCTTAAATACAGACCCAGGAGGATACTGTCCGGAAATGGCCCTGTTCTGAAGGGGGAAATTGTGGCCGGAGATCATCTTTTCCCATTCATTTTTTTCGATCCCCTTTATGAATAGGGTAGGGTCGAAGATCGGACTGCTTGCCATGGCCAGGACCTGGCCGTTGTTAGGATTCAGGGCCACAATAGCGCCCTTTTTGCCCTCCAGCTTCTCTTCAGCCAGTGATTGAAGGTCTTTGTCGACAGTAAGCGTTATATCCAGTCCGGGTAAAGCCGGCTTATTGGATATAACCTGTAATCTTCGACCGGCCGCGTCTACTTCAACCTGCATACCGCCTGCTATGCCATTCAAGTAGCTCTCCCATTCTGCCTCTACCCCTGATTTTCCGATAAAGTCTCCGGAACTGTTGTCCGGATACCTGCCGCTTTTCAACTCCTTTTCACTTATTTCTCCAAGATATCCAATGATATGAGACGCGAAATCCCCCAATATGTAGTTTCTCTGGGGGCTAACCTCGACCATCACCCCCGGCAAGTTGAACAGATTGGTCTCAATAACAGCCAATTCATCTCGGCCAATATCTTTTTTGATCAATACAGGTTTATAAGCATATCTCTTTGGGGTCCCTTTCAATCTGTTATTGACCTGCTCTGGGTCAATGTCCACTAGGAGTTCCAGGGTTTTCAAAAGCTCCTCTTTATCATTTATATCCTCAGGCAAGAGGTAAAGATTATAGGAGGGACGATTATTAACCAGCAATTCTCCGTTACGATCCAGAATCATTCCCCTGAAGGGTGGGATCTTCAGAAGATGTATCCTGTTATTCTCCGACTGGGATCTATAGCGCGGGCCATTTACTATCTGGATAAACCACAATCTTAAGATCAGAGCGGAAATAATCACTGTGGCAATGAACATAGCTATCCTAACCCGCCTGTTCAATATCTCCACCAAAACCGGATCAAAGCCTGAGCTTCTCAAATGGCACCCCTTTTATCCGCCTTCGCAGAAGACCACGTACTTGTCGAAGATCCCGTCGTTTTGTGCGGGGCCCGTGGATCTCCATTGTCCATATTCCGTGAATAGTAGAAAATACTTCACTCGCCTTCGCTAGGATGCCCCGTGTGCGAGCACGGGGAGGATCAGCCTTTGCCAAAGGCTACGGCTCGACAAGATGGCGTGAGGCGACCGCGACGTAGCCCACTGGGCGCCCGTCCTCCGCAGTAGCCTGTCCATCCTCCGTAGCAGGCTACTGCGGAGGACGGGCTACGGAGGATGGAAAGTCGGGTGGCTTCGGCGGAGTTCCGCTTGGTTTTACCACTAATGCCCCGCGCGCAAGTGCGGGGAGCTTCACTACACTCTACCGCTTGTCGAAGATCCCGGTTTATTGGGGCGGTGGGCAGCTTCATTTTTCAGATTTATCAATAGCAAGCTGCTTTCCAAATCTTCATCCTCTCCCAGAAAAAGACGGCCTAAAAGACTAAGAAAATAGAAAATAAACGGTGCTGTCAGACCCGAACATATCATTGAGACCAAGAATAATAAAAAATCAGACACGGAAAAAGAGATTTCCATTGAAAAAAGGTATAAAAAACCGATCATAAAACATTTCTTCAGCAGGACGACTAAGGATACGATGCTAATTTGGCCTCCGGTGGAATAGAGATTTCCAGGCCCGGAAGCTAACCTAAGGCATATAAATGACACTAGATAGAGGAGGGTGGAAAGGCCGGGTATACTTCCCGAAACAATGTCTATGATAAATCCCTGGCTGAACGCAAATATCCCCGCGCCTATTTCCCCATGGAACGCCAAGAGATAGGCAATAAGAACTATTATAATATCCACATCAATGGATTTAAGGATAGTATAATTCTCAATGCCTCCCTTTAGCAGAATAAATAATATGGAGGCAAACCAGCAGATGGTATAAATGGTTAATCTTTTTCTGTTAATTGACCGGCTAATGGGTCCTCCTTGAGTATTACCAATAACTCTTCCAATTTTGAAAAATCGACTTTGGGCCTTACCTTAACCTCCTTAAAGAGCTGTCCGGGGGGATCTTTAACCTCAATAACCTCACCTACCGGTATGCCCTTTGGAAATATTCGGTCCAGACCCGAAGTTACCACTACATCTCCCACCCTTACATCACTGGACTTAAGAACATAATCGAGCAGGCACACTTTTGATGATAACCCTTTAACCATACCGGTGTCCCGAGAACGTTGTATTATGCAATCGACCGCACTGTTTTGGTCTATCACCAAAAGGACCTTGGCATAGTTGTATGAAACAGCGACAAGTTTTCCTACCACACCCTCAGCGTTTACCACGGGCATATTCTCCCTTATCCCTGCATTTTCTCCTTTATCTATTATTACGGATTGAAACCATCCGGTAGGATCCTTCCCGATAACCTGGGCGGCGATTACCGTTTGGTCAGTGCTTTCCTTGAATTGCAAAAGTTTTTGGAGCCGCTGATTGGTTGTGAATAGCTCCTGGTATCGATACTTTAAGCTTTTCAGGGAATCGAGTTCTCCTTTCAGCCTTATGTTCTCATTGTGAGTGTTTATCAACCCAAAATACTTTAACCATAATCTTTCAGTGATGTCGATGCTATGTTTTATGAATTTTTGGAAGGGGGCGACAACTTCGACGATAGACTTTTCAAAGGTATTCCAGGACCTCTTACCCTGCAGATGGGACGAGATAAAAAAGAGGGCGAAGAACAAGAGCAATATCCATATCCAAAATGTTCTGGTTTTAATCCGTTTGATAAGCGGCAATGATTCTATAAGCCCCAAGGATAAATTATTATTTTATCATGACTTCTCTTAACACGGATGTATTATCCAGTGCCTTTCCGGAGCCGAGGACTACTGTTGAAAGGGGGTCCTCTGTGATAGTAATAGGGAGTTTTGTCTCTTCCCTGAGAAGAAGATCAAGGTCCTTAAGGAGGGCACCTCCTCCGGTTAAGACTATTCCTCTGTCCACAATATCTGCGGCCAGTTCCGGAGGGGTCTGTTCAAGCGCGATACGCACGGTTTCAACTATGGTCTCCACCTGCTCCGAAATGGCCTTTCTAGCTTCGTCCGAATCTATGGTCAAGATCTTGGGTATTCCTGTCACCAGGTCCCTTCCTTTGACCTCTATCGTATCAACATTATCGCTAGGGTAGGCATTTCCAATGGTAGTCTTGATAATCTCAGCGGTTGAAAGCCCTATAAGAAGATTATACTTTCTTTTGATATATTGCAGGATAGCCTCATCCATTTTATCACCGCCGACCCTTACTGATTTGCTGTAAACTATGCCGGCAAGAGATATAACGGCGACCTCCGTGGTTCCTCCCCCTATATCAACGATCATGTTGCTGATAGGTTCAGTAATAGGGAGGCCGGCTCCTATAGCCGCTGCCATAGGTTCTTCTATCAAAAAGACCTCTCTTGCTCCCGCCGATTCCGCTGATTCCCG
>CAYUYB010000234.1:0-4698 GCA_964449025.1 uncultured Desulfobacteraceae bacterium | reverse complement strand
AAAGGCAGGCTACCGGATCCTTAAGAATAACAGTAATGATAAAAAACTACATGTTCTAAGAATTCAATGCAAAAAATTACGATACCTGATGGAGTTCTTTTCCTCCCTGTTCCCCCCCAAAGAGATAAAGACCCTGATTACACAATTAAAAAGACTCCAGGACAACCTGGGCGAGTTTAACGATCTGCGTGTCCAGGAAGAATATCTTTTGAATATCGCCCATACACTGCCCCTGACTCACGGGGACCTGAATAATACTCTCATGGCAATCGGCAGCCTCATCGGCGCCCTGGAAAAAGAAAGGGACATCCTGAAGGCCTCATCCGCAAACACCTTTACGGATTTCGCTTCGCCTGATAACGAGAGATTATTCAGGGATCTCTTCGCAACCGAACACCAAAGGCTACCTTATGAGAACACTGGCAATCTACAGCAATAAAGGCGGGGTCGGCAAGACCGCGGCGGCTGTAAACATTTCTTACCTGGCTGCCCGGGCAGGTAACAGCACACTTCTCTGCGATCTGGATCCACAAAGTTCCGCCACCTACTACTTCAGGGTAAAACCCGGCCTGAAATCCGGGGCAAGGGTGCTGATAAAAGGAGGCGGCCGGGCCTATAAGAATGTTAAAGGCACGGATTATGAAAATCTGGATCTCCTGCCGTCGGATTTTTCTCTTCGCAATCTGGATGTCATCTTTGACAAATTAAGGCGACCAAAAAAAAGGCTGAAAAAGATCCTGGAACAATTCAATGACGAGTACGACATAATCATCCTGGACTGTCCTGTCACCATCAGCCTGCTGGCCGAAAACATCTTTCATGCGGCTGACCACATACTTGTCCCAATGATCCCAACAACCCTTTCTGTTCGCGCACTCAGGCAATTGCTCTCTTTCTTCAAAAAGAGGGGATATGACACTGGCAAGATCAATGCCTTTTTCTCCATGGTCGATCTGCACAAGAAGATGCACAAGGAACTCATGGTCGCTGTCTCAAAAAAGTTCAAAAATGTCCTGAAAAGCTTTATCCCCTATCTGTCCCAGATAGAAAAAATGGGGATTTACCGGGAACCGGTAGCGGTGTTTGCTCCCCAGTCAGCCGCTTCAATGGCCTATGAAAACCTGTGGGATAAGATCCAGAAAGACATGCTCTCTCTGCCCACAGACCACATAGAAATGAAATCCCCTCTTTGATGAGATGATCGGCCCATAGAGAGGATAACAAGGTTCTAAAATCCGTATCAAGGCGTTAATGAAGGGGCAAGGAGGCTAAAAAAGACATGCAGAATAACCGTCCACGCTATGAGTTTCGCGCGTTTGCCCAAAATTTTGGCCTTATCGAAGAAAGACTAAGGAGATTTTCAAGATTAGATAATTTCCGGGAGAGCTCCGAGCTCTATATCATATCCGCGGGTAACAGGAAGAATAATGTGAAGATCCGATATGATACACTGGAAATCAAGGTTCTCCTGAAAGAAGAAAAAGGGCTACAGCAATGGAAGCCCATAACCAGGCTGCAATCCCCGCTAAAGATGCGGGTTATCCGGGATGAGGTCTTCCCTCACCTGGGAGCACCAATCCCTGAGTTCGAGCGTAGTGAATATACCCTTGAGCAATATCTTGAGGAGATCGTCAGACCCCACCCCCAACTATTTCTTGCCAGCGTGTTTAAACGCCGTTTTGGCTATATTATCAACGGGTGTGTCAGCGAGATCGCCGAATTGCTCATCAACGGCGCCGCCATCAAGACAGTTTCCGTGGAGTCGGTAAATACAGACAAATTATTAAAGGCCAAAGAGATATTGGGACTGAGAGGATATGAAAACGTGAATTATCTGCTGGCGATAAAACGAATCCTCGGCATAGAACCGCTTCCTGAATAAGAGCATCATGTTCAGGCAGAAGGAGGGCTGTTTGTTCGGGAGGCCAATCTATAAATTATGAGGATGTCATGGCAAAGGAGATAGAGAGAAAATTTCTGTTAAGAGACAGTTCATGGCCAAGGGAAAACGGGATTACCCTTCGTCAGGGATACTTGAACAGCGCTAAAGAGAGGACCGTGCGTGTACGAATTATGGGGGATAAGTGTTATCTCACCATAAAGGGAATCTCTCTCGGGCCAACCCGCCAGGAATACGAATACGAGATCCCGTGCAGGGACGCGGAAGAATTACTGGCCCTCTGTGAGAAACCCCTGATCGAGAAAAACCGGTATAGAGTAAAGCAAGGTGATGTTATCTGGGAAATCGATGAATTCTTAGGAGAAAACCAGGGGCTGGTCACTGCCGAAGTGGAACTGGATCACGAAGACCAGGACTTTCCCAAACCGGATTGGATAGGAGAAGAGGTAACCGGGGAACCGCGGTATTTCAATGCCAATCTGGTAAAAAACCCATATACAAATTGGTAGACGCAAACAAGAACGGGTGGAGGTAGATCATGAAGACCCTCTTTCTGTTAAGACATGCCAAATCAAACTGGAAGTATCCTGAACTGGACGATTTTGAAAGGCCTTTAAATAAACGGGGCCGTTCAAGCCTTCTGACCATGGGGGAGAGACTCAATAACCTGAAAGTGTCGCCTGACCTTATACTATCCAGCCCTGCAAACAGGGCTGCCATGACTGCGAGGGCCATTGGGGATATTATACATTATCCTCTTGACAAGATTCAATACAGGGAAGCGCTGTATATGGCTGGAGATGACATCTTAATCAACCTTCTCAAAGAGATCAAAGATTCAGTAAAAAAGCTCATGCTTATCGGTCATAATCCAGGATTGACCGACTTGGCCAACTATGTGAGTGATCAGGGGACGGTCAATATCCCAACCTGCGGCGTATTTTGTGTGGATCTCGAAATCCGCAGCTGGAAAGATATACGGGAGCACTGCGGCAGGTTGAGATTCTTCGAGTTTCCGAAGAAGCAGGCTTCATGATCGCGCCCTTCGAGGAGGACTATTGATCTAAACAAGCCAAAAAGGGGGTATGTCTGCATGCCAAAAGAAAAGAAAGACCCGGAAAAAACAAAAAAAATACATAGTAAGGGCACGCGACCCCGGATTGACGGTGCATCTTTCGGCTCCATAACCATCGATGGACGGGAGATCGGACATGATGTCATTCTGAGGTTAGACGGCTCCGTTGAAAAACGCAAGAAAAAGCTATCAAAAAAGGTCTATGGTACCTCACATACCATCTCCTTGAAAGAGGCCAAGCATATCTATGAAAAAGGCGCAGTGCTACTAATCATCGGAACCGGACATTCCGGTCTGGTAGAATTATCTGGTGAGGCAGAGAAATACTTTAGAGAACAAAGCTGTCGGGTAAAGGCAACGCCCACACCCCAGGCGATTCATATCTGGAACAACTCCCGTGAAAACTCTATAGGGCTAATCCACGTAACCTGCTAGGGTCTGTGACCCAAGGAATAACCGGTAAAAGGCATTGACGTCAATTCAGCTTCTTTCCCATCCGGAACATCTTTGAGTAGATATCAGGAAGCCGGTGCTTCTTCAGCCCCTCGACTACCTCTTCCACCGGATAGGGGATCCGAAAATGTTCCACGGCTATTTCTCCTCGAGAAATCCTCAAGACGGCAAAAGATGCCCGGTTATCACCGTCAAACATCCGCCCCACACTGCCCGGATTTATGAAATGGACATGTTTCACGATCTTATAATAGGGCACATGAGAGTTGCCCATTACCTGAATCTGATAAGGAGAATCCTCTGCCAATTGCTGAAACCGGCTTTCAGGAAAGGAAGGTAACAGAAGTTCATCGGGATCTTGAAAAGTGCCATGGAATATGCCGATGCTTACATCTCCTGCTGTGAGACTGGTCTGTTCGGGCAAGGTCTTCAAATACGCCAGGTTTTCAGGAAATAAGGCACGGGAGGTCCAAAAATACATTACCCTCTTTTCTTTCTTCCGTGGTTTCTTTAACTTCTTACCTCCTGAGATCCTTAAAACCTTGCGATCCGTGTTGCCTAATATGCAAACACTATTTCCCCTATCTCTAAACCATTGGATGGTCTCATTGGGGAAGGGACCATAAACAATGAGATCGCCTGTGTTGATAATCCAATCAAATCGGTTTGGCCCGATGTATTGCTCTACCGCCTTTAGGGCCGGATAGTTGGCATGTATATCACCCAGCACGAGGATCTTATTTTGCGATTTATAAGCCGTTTTTCTTAAGGAATTTTGAGAGTGATTGGATTCTTTGGGATACCTTTTCATATCTCTTCTTCTTCTTAATTCCCTTACCCCACTTTTTTAATAGGGCGCTCAAGGTATCGGCCTTCTTAATCATCTTTTCGGATAGCTCGTCGGAAAGTTTTCCCTGAAACTTATTCAACTCTTCAAGACGCTTCATGAGCCTTCCGGATCTTTTCTTAAAAACCATATACGACTTGGTTTCTCTCTTTTTCTCCCTGGACTCCAGCGCTTCATCCGCCAGTTTTAACCGCTCTCTTAAGATCTTGATCCGTCTGCTTAAGCCCTCTTTTATATCAGGGGCCCCCTTGCCCTCCCGGATAACGGTTTTTGAGGTTAGTCCCCCCGGCTTCTCCCTATAAAGATTATTCGCCGCCGATTTGATCAATTTCGCATAGTACTTGCCGATGTTTGGTATTCGGGCCAGTTCAGACGTGGATGCGTCATACAACTGCTTGATGGTGGTAATCCCCGAATTCTTAA
>CAYUYB010000233.1:0-4711 GCA_964449025.1 uncultured Desulfobacteraceae bacterium | reverse complement strand
TCATTTACAAAGATTCGGAACACGCCATATCAGAACAACCATATGGCGATGACGGCCAGTCCGTTTGTCAGGCTTGGTTGGCTGACAACCGCAAGAAAGCTTTATTGGCCCACATTGGCGTCGGAACGATTGATCAGGCCTTTCTTGCGGTGTTAAAAACGAGATATCAATCCTTGCGCCTATTAGGTCTAATCGACAAGGTTTTGGTTATCGATGAAGCCCATGCTTACGATGCATATATGGGTAAGGAACTGGAAGTATTGCTTCGCATTCATGCCTTTCTAGGAGGAAGCGCCATAATTATGTCGGCAACACTACCATTTTCAATACGGCAAAAACTATCTGATGCCTTTCTTAGCGGTTTGAATGCAGTATCCCCTGAATTAAAGAAAAAAGATGTTTATCCACTTTTGACACATATTGGTTATGGGCATAAGAAGGAGATAGCTTTTGCTCGTAAATCGAGAAAGAGGAAAAAGGCTGTTCGGATCAACTTCGTACATTCTGAAAACCAAATTTATGATCTCATTAGACAGAGTATTAAGAAGAATCAATGTGTTTGTTGGGTGCGAAACTCTGTCAGAGACGCAAGGCAAAGTTTTCAACTTCTTAAAGATGAGGCTATTCAAATTAACTTGTTCCATGCTCGTTTTACTGTAATTGATCGCTCACGCATTCAAGATCGGGTATTAAATGCCTTTGATAAAAACAGCCGCTATGAACAAAGAAAGGGTAAGCTGGTTATAGCCACGCAGGTAGTTGAACAGTCCCTTGATCTGGATTTTGATGTCATGATTACTGATTTGGCACCTATCGATTTAATGCTGCAAAGGGCGGGCAGGATGCATCGTCATGTCCGGGATAAAGCAGGCAACCCTAAGATAGATGGAGACGATGAACGAGGCTCTGCAAATCTCTATATTTTCACGCCAGAATATACTGATAATCCCAAAATTGATTGGTTTTCAGCCTTTTTCCCAAATGCTAAAAAGGTCTACGAGAATCACGCTAGGTTATGGTTGAGCTTAGAACAACTGCGAAAGCTTACTGGAAAACGGTTGCCTAAGAATATTAGAAACTTGATCGAAAATGTATACAGCAGGGACGCTAAGATTCCCCAAGGACTAGCAAAATCAGATACAATGGCAGCAGGAAATGAAAGTAGCCAACGCACAATGGGTTCTTTCAATACGATCAATTTTGAGGCAGGCTACACGATGGATGGGCAAATATGGGAAGATGATTTGAAAATGCCAACACGGTTGGGCGAGGAAACAGTGATAATCACTTTAGCAAAATGGGAAGATGGAAAATTAACGCCATTTACTCCGGTGGAAAAACAAACATGGCAGCAAAACGAAATAAGAGTTTTAAAAAAGAATGTAGCTGAAATAATCTTATCAAATGAACAGCAAGTCGCAGTTGATAAAATCAAAGAGATTATGCCGAGTAAGGGCAAGTGGATTAATGTGCTGCCTATGGTTTGGGATGCTGAAAGAGGGCTCTGGGCTGCAAATGTTAACGGCATTGCTGACAAGGTTTATTATAGTTCGATACTCGGTTTGATTTATGGTTATGAATTGGAAGCTGTTCCAAATGATGATCAACTGGAAAAGGATGAACTAATATGAAACGATTTAACCTGTTATACGATCCATGGATACCGGTAAGAAGCCGAAATGGCGAAACTAAGCCAATCAAAGCATCTGAGATTGTCCATGAAGATATTGTTGCTATTGATGCACCAAGGGCTGACTTTAACGCCGCTTTGATGGAATTCTTGATTGGCCTATTACAGACAGTTTGTGCGCCGGAAAACCCAAGGGTCTGGCGCAAACTTTTCAATCAGCCACCTTCCGAGGATGAATTAGAGAATAGATTTGAAGGGATTAAACCAGCTTTCTACTTGGATGGTAACGGTTATAGGTTTATGCAAGATATATCAATTAAAGAAAGTGGAAATAAGGCTAGCATTCTCAAATTGATACCTGGTGTTGTTGGTAAAAATACTGTCGAGAAGAATCAGGATTTTTTCGTTAAGTCGTCACAGTTATCCAATATGTCGTTACCTAACCTAATATCAGGGCTTTATCTATATCAAAACTATTGTCTATCTGAGACTGGTGGTAGGTTTGGCCGGCATCACGGCAGTCTAAGGGGTAGAAATACTGTCACGGCTTACATTATCAAGGAATATGGAAACTTATGGGAGAATTTGTGGTTAAATATCATTCAGAAAAATACTTTTTATAAATTAACCCAATCGGGATTAACTAATTTAGACTTTGAATGGATGAATGATAACCCAAATGGAAAACAAAAGACCGACAACGATGTGGTCTTAAATGATATCTTTTGGTCAATGCCAAGAAGGGTATGGGTCGATTTTTCAGAATTAAGAAATGGTATTTGTGATTTAACCTCTAAGGAAGCAAGCATTATTCAGGATATCTATATAAAAGAAAACGGCATTGAATATAAAACAAAATTAACAGAACATCCTTTAATACCTTATTTCAAAGATACTGAAGGGCTTCACCCAAAAAAAATTAGTTCTGAAGGAGTGAACTACGGCGATTGGTTATCTCTTGTGGGAAGCGAGACAG
This sequence comes from uncultured Desulfobacteraceae bacterium, assembly GCA_964449025.1. Taxonomy (GTDB): domain Bacteria; phylum Desulfobacterota; class DSM-4660; order Desulfatiglandales; family HGW-15; genus CAYUYB01. The sequence goes on along the minus strand of CAYUYB010000233.1, from coordinate 2,105 downwards.
CGTCTCAAAACTTATTGGAGCATGTCAGTAGAAGAAACTTGAATGGTGTTTTTAAAATATTTGTATGCGGATATTTAAATCATTCACGAGAAGCAAAGACTTTATGCTGGTATCAAACAAAAATGCCTCTATATGTTGTGCATGGTAAAGGACAAAATAGAAAAGAGATAGAAGGGGAGATAAAAAAATACATTAAAGCAAGTCATGCTGTGGCGAATAGCAGAAACGGTTATTTATCAGCGGCAATGAGAATGGCGTGGTTTGGTTATGATTATGATGAGGAGCAAAAAAAGAAAAAGGATAAGAAACTTCATCCGTTTTACAATAGAGCAGCTAAGAGTTTCTATAATCACCCCACTGAAATTGCAAAATCATTCTGGAACAACACCGAAAGAAAATTTTACGAACTGATGGATGCACTGCATAATAATGCTGGCGATAATGGACTCAGTGATGAGAAAAAAGCCGAGTTACGGCGTGATTGGTATGATTATATAAGAAAAGAAGCCAACGTCCTTTTCAATCGCTGGGCATTCAGGTCCGGCATTCAGAATAATCCCAAACGTATTGCCAAAGCATATAATAAGTTAATCGATAAATTAAATGGCAAAGAATTGAAACAAAACATACTTGCTCTGCCATAGGAGGACAAATAATGAATGAACCAAGAGAACCAAAATTATTCGAGGAAGGCCATCCCGCTAGCGATCTTATATTAGAGTGGTGGGATAGTCTTAAGAAAAATAAAGGCGACAGAGCGGAGCTGAGACGCTGTAAGAATCTACAAGAGATTCAAATATCGTCGGCTTATCAGCGTTGCTACTGGCAATTAAAAAAACACTTTATCTGGGAAGAAAGGGTGCCCTCCAGAGAACAGATGTCCATCATAATCGGATTGGCTGCACATATTGAGGACAATGATACAAAATATATTGATACAGAAAGCGAGAAGGAAAAGGAAGGCTCTTTTGCCTATCAAATAGCCGCACCAAAAAGTAAGGAAAAAGATGCCCCCCCTAAACTTAGCGAATTGCGATTCCGCCGGTTGTTAAAAATTAAAGAACGTGAAAAGTTGTTCCGGTTTCTTATCCAGGTAATTAGATTATTGGATAAAAAGGTGAACTTATTGGACCTATTGAGTACAGCTTTTTATTGGGGGGAACGAGCTAAAATCGAAATGGCCTATAAATATTATGAAAACCAAAAAAAATAGAAAGATAACGAAAGGAGATTATGATGACCGATAACCGTTTTATCCAATTACATCTATTGGTTTCCTATCCGCCGTCTAACCCAAACCGGGATGAACTTGGGCAACCCAAAACAGCGATTATGGGTGGAACACAACGATCTAGGATTTCATCACAAAGCCTGAAAAGAGCATGGCGCAATTCGGAGATTTGGAAAGAGGAAGGATTGAGTATCGGCACAAGAACCAGGGAATTGTTTTTATCCAAAGAACATGGTTGCTTGTATGATAAATTACTGAAAAAGCACGGTGAGGAAAAGGCTGAAGAATATACAAAGGCAATACTAAAAGTCTTTGCAGATACTGAAAAAGTTGAACAGAAGAAAGAAGCGCTCATTGACGATAAATATGTTGGCAAAGAAATAGTTACGAAACAACCGATACACTTTTCGGACATAGAAATCGCACGGATAAAAGCCCTAGTTGAGAACCTTAACAAAGCGCCAACTAAAGACGATCTGCAAAATTTGCTTGATGAAAGCCCAAGAAGCGTTGACCTCGCCATGTTCGGTAGGATGATTGCCAAACGTCCAGATCGCAACATGGAAGCGGCAGTGCAGGTTGGCCATGCCATCTCCATTAATGAAGTTGAAATCGAGGATGATTTTTTTACTGCTGTTGATGATTTGAACAAACACGGTTCAGCTCACATGGGTGAACAGGAATTTGTCTCTGCTATCTACTATATCTATCTCTGCATCGACACCCAATCATTATTAAAAAACCTTCGTAATGAAATTAATACTTTTTTTATAATAAGTCCAAAGCATTATGAATTAAGCAATAATATAATTTCTCTTTCATCACTTGATTGGAAAATAGAAGATAATAAAATTAAAACAAATAAAAAATACAT
>CAYUYB010000232.1:0-4743 GCA_964449025.1 uncultured Desulfobacteraceae bacterium | reverse complement strand
TAAATAATATTATAATTTACGTTTGAACAGGGTGTCAATCATGATAATATTGTATTTTTTCTAGTACTTTTTATGACTGTTTTCTAATACTTTTATAATACTAATTCATTAGTAATATTAAAAAGTTTTAAGATGACAAAAAAGACCCGTCAGCACAAGTCAATGGCGACAAGACTATTCCAGCCACTGATTAATACCTTCAAGGTCTTGTTTGCTCAGGGTGCCTACTGCCCTTTTCAGACGGAGGCTATTCAGAATATAATCATATCGGGCCCTAGAATACTCCAATTTTGACTGGTGAAGATCCCTCTCCGCATCAAGGATTGCCAAGCTGGGAAACAGTCCTGATTCAAACCCTTCTTTTTTGGCATCCAGTGCGATCTTATGGGAAATAATCGATTGTCTAAGTGCATCCGCATTTTCTATAGCACTCTTAATATCGAGAAAGGCAGCCCTGGCCTCACGTCTAGCCAGACGAATCCCCTTTTCCAATTCCTGCTCGGCCGACTGGGAGAGCATGCGGGCCTCTCTGACCTTGGAGAGAACCGAAAAACCTCGAAAGATGGGGAGATTTAATTGTATAATGGCTTCTCTGGTCTCCAGGTCGCTGTCACCGCCGAACAGGGAACCACCCTCATAATCCCTGTTTATTCGCCCCACAAAGCTGACGGTCGGCAAATGCCCGGCCTTTTGCCGTTCTATCTCCTGCTTCGCCACAAGCGCATCCTGTTGCCGGACCTGCACTTCAAGGTTTTGCTCCTGAGATGCCTTTATCCATTCATCTATATTATCAGGTTCCGGACTTACCAACGGCATCTCCTCTCCGGTCCTTTCGCCCTCGCCACCCTCGGATGTAACAGATAAACTTGATGAGTCCCGGGAAGATATCAACCTGGCGGGATTATATATCTTCTTCCCGGTTATCTCCGCAAGGGCCTCCAGCGCGTCATCAAGCTCGTTTTCAGCCTTTATCCTTAATGCAATCATATAGGCAAGCCGAGCATTGGCATCGTGGAAATCCGTAATAGGCGCCAACCCGTTCGTATAACGTTCTCTGGCAAGCTCAAAATGCAGTTTTATCGACTCCTCTTCAGTCCGCGTATATTCAAGGTTGTCATAGGCCTCAAGGGCGCCTATATAGGCCTTGGCGGTTCTCAATACGAGGTCCTGCTCTGCAGCCTGAAACTCAAGCTCCGCAACCTTTACCTCCTCCCTGGCCTGATTCAGTCTCATTAATGATGAATACCTAAAGATAGGTTGAGTAAGGGTCAGATTATATCCCTTGCTTGGATACCGTGCCAGACTTTCACCGTAGACTGCGACATCCGTCTCGAATATCTCCTGCCTTGTGCGTTGATAGTAAGTGTCAAAGCTTAATGTGGGTAATAATTCAGAAAAGGCCTGCTTATATGTCTCGGGGGATGCCTTATGGCTGCTCATTTGGCTTTGGAAGGTAGGATCGTTCTCCACGGCAAGGTTGTATACCTCCATGAGGTCTTCTGCCTGTGCCTCTTGTGCCTGCAATAATAACCACATGGGGAGCGCTAAGAGCATCAAATGTTTTGCGTATCTTCTTATAAAAAAAACGTATCTTGACATGAAAGAGGCATACGAAAGATCCATGACACAGTCTCCTTTCCAGGTTTAGGGCTAATTGAATTATGATTATGATGTAGATTAAAAGTAATATCCAAATACTTTATTTATGGAGGTTAGGCCATAATTTTGCCTAAAAATTATACATCTGTATGTTTCCTGCAATGGATGGTATTATACGCAACATTCTAACCGAATATCAAATAATTCTGACTCTATTTTTTAAAAAAAGGAAGTTTTCTTAGCAATCGCTGAATAATGGAAATAAGATTCAATTCCCTTGAATCCTTTTGGTCGCCGTAAGCAGAAAAAAAGGCATCTCCAGATATATTTTTTGGATTCTTATATGTTGAAAGCCTAATTCCTTGAGCTGATTTTCATACATTATCGGCGAACGGAAAGAACGGAAAAAGAGCAAGAACGGCACTATGGAATAGGGTATCGCCCCTTCCTCCAACTCAAACGGGCCTCTTTCGAAAACAAGCATCGTTCCCCCCGGCTCCAGGACTTTAGCCGCGTTTACAATGAGCTGCTTTGCTCCCCCTTCAGGCCAATCATGCAGCATGGATTTAAATGTTATCAGATCAAAACCTTTGGGTAATTCACCCTTAAGGGCATCCCCCTTCACAAAGTTTATTTTACCGGCTTCTGGTTCGGACCCAATATGCTCTTTCCCCATGTCACATACCAAGGGGAGATCAAAGACAGTTGCCGAGATCTGCGGGTATTTCCTGCATATCTGAAGCGCGAATTCGCCGCTGTTTCCGCCGATATCCAAGACACGATCGTGCCCGGCGAAGTCATAGTATTCCATGCACACAGGCGCCTCATACCTGGTAAAGGATGTCGTAATGCTTACCCAGCGCTTGGTCAACTCATAATTCTCCGGGGTATAATCAAAACACCTGTTGTAACCGAACAGGTCAAATACCCGGGCGTTTCTCCCGAACTGGCGCTCGCTTTTAACCAAAGGAGTAAAAAGATCCGTGAAATCATGGACAACAAGGTCCGTAAATTCAAGTTTCGCCCTCAGCAGGTCGATATAGCGCAATGCTTTTCTAAATTTATTGCTCAGCTTGATCTCTCCCTCCTGTTCCAATATGACCTCATTCGCCTTAAGCAGATTGATCAGCAAGTATAGCCCCTGATGATCCCAATCGAATCTCGTTTTTAGGTCGTGCAGATTGCTGTGCTGAGTTTTATCTAGATAGTCGATGAAACCTGTTTCAAAAGCGGTTCCCAGGGCTCGCGCATCGATTAGAGTCTTCATGAATTCGTCCACGCACAGGTACTCAAAGACCTTGTCTTTGTTATGAGGGTATTGATCTGAACCGGTCATGTTTGTTTATCCTGAATAACATGCTGGGATCAAGCCTTCAGCCGTCAGCAACCCCTTTATTTCTAATGGCTTCCTGATAGCATGAATTCAAAAACGCTATTCTATGAATAAGTATAACTTAAACAGGGCGCCCCTTTATAATGAGGAATTATTCATCAGAAAAAACCGTAATAGGCGCTCTTTAATATCGCCAGATCCCGCCCTTCCATCCTGTAGTCAAAACCCACGTCAAATTGCAGGTGATCCAGTTTTGATCGGTTCGCTTCCACAAAGGAGACAAGCTGTTCCGGATATTCCATCCTGTGCAGGAAAAAGATCAGTTGATCCACATTGATTCTTGAAAAATACACACTATCATTTTCCTGTTTGTTGGCCACCACGATGACCTTGCACCTTTTCAGTTCGGGCCACAGGATTTGATTCACAGATATCCGTGTTGAGTCGATAAGGGCGGAACACCCCGTCTTGGCCATGATCTCATCCATCTCTGTTTCAGCATTAAAAAAGAAGTAAAAATTTTCCAGCCTTGTTTTTCCCGCCGTCAGAGAGTAGCAGATTCCCGAGGAAACAGTGCTCCCGGGGTTGCCGATGTACATGTGGATCTCCTCCAGATTCCTCGCTCCGCAAATGAGGTCACCGTTGATATCTATGGAGAACATAAAGTAGGGATAATTTTCATTCACTTTTATCTTACAGCTGATAAACGGCCTGATAATATCCAGAAGTCTGGTGATAGATCTTGTTCTTTGTCTCCTACGGTAGTCATAAAAATAGAGTTCCCAAAACATGTCATTTCCCAACCGCTTAACTCCCCACACTGTATTTGATTCTTCCATCCCTTCCCGGATAGCCTGCACTAGATCAAAAAACCGTTCATGTACTCCTGCCTGTTCAAAGGAATTATACAACAGGTTTACGGACCTGAATTTATTCTCATAGGGAACAGAAGGAACGTACTCCCACAGGCAGAAATCATGGAAGATATCCTGACTTGTGGTGTATTCTATTCGATCCATTTGTAAGCTAAACCTCCTTGGCTGGAATAAAATTAGGACTACACCTTAATCCTTCCCTAATAGTGGAGAAAGCATTTCTTTCTCATCCCCGTATTTATCGATATAGGCCCTGGAAAGTCCCCAGCACGACAGGGACCTGCATCTATCCCTATAAACACATGTCCCGAATCCACATTCGGCAAATCTTTTCCAAAACCTGTCCGGAAGAACGGTCTCTGGAAAATAGTTATCGAAGACCGCCGGTTCCTCTATTGCCAGGCATTCAGGAAAGCCTTTAAGTACCAATGGTTTGCCTTTCAGCCTGATAATAGCCAACAATTCCGGAAGCAGCCCAAGGAAATCCTTCATGCTTACCAAAAGATCTCCGGTGTCCCTTTTTTCCATAGGGAAAAAATTCCACAAATGAACCTCACTGATTCTCTCTTTGCATAGAAAGGCCATGAGCCGGGGAATATTATCAAAATTGGCCTTGGAAAGGACAGTGTTGCTGATAACATTAACTTCAAAGGATTCAAGGTTCCTGATGCCCTTCATGGTTTCTCTGTAGGAACCCTTTTTCCTGGTTATCGAATCGTGAACGTCCTCGGTACCGTATACGCTGACAAAGAATTCATTCACGCCCTGATCAATGAGATGTCTGAGATATTCTTTATTGCTGAGTCTTCTTCCGTTTGTCTGTATCTGTATCTTATCGAACCATTCGAGTGATGCAGCAAACCGGATATATTTATCCAAGTCATCGAGGGTCGTAACCTCAGCACCGGAAAGGATAAGGTTCTTATACCTGCCTCC
>CAYUYB010000231.1:0-4758 GCA_964449025.1 uncultured Desulfobacteraceae bacterium | reverse complement strand
TATCGTCCTTGAAACTGTACTCCTCCACAGGCCCGTCCCATTTCTTGTACCAATCCAGATATTCTTCAGCCATCTCTCCCCAGAAGCCCTGGGGATCTTCTATAGATCTCCTGTATAGCTTCCGATATTCATCCATCCGTTTTAAGTTGGCATCTTTAACGAAATCCTCGGGAGGATCTATGACCCTCTTCTCCATATAGATAGATTCTACTCCTTGTCCTTGACCTTCATCTGTTGCCATTTTTGACTCCTTTCATTCAATATTTGCTAAAGACTTCTCGCCACACGAGGCGACCATAAAAACTCATTCCCTTTTCACTGTATTGTCGAGCAGGTTTCCCTTGCGTGTACAATCGTGGCTGTCTGGATCGTGGAGGCATATCCTTAAGACACGAGAAAAGATATTAGGCATGCTAATTCATTAAAGCCATGGGTCTAAATATAGATCTTTTAGCACCCAGGCCCTTGACCCACGAAGATCCAGAGATATATCAATGATCATTTAAGATCAATTTTTGATTATATCTATCTAAAAAAGATATACAAACAATAACTTAAAAAACCCCTAGAAATTGCACATTTTTTTGGTACAGCCCCAGTTATAAGATCTCTTGACCGAGACTACCAGATATGGCCCGGTTTTTCTATCTTTACTGAATCATGGCGACAGTCGCGAATCTGCCGGTAACCTGTTGAGCCCGGTAAGAATAAAAAAGCCGGGTATTACACCTAGTGCAGAGCTCAGCAATATCGATGTTATCTCCATCAAGACCTGAATCCAGAAGCTGGCTCCTGCTCAATTCCCAAAGGTTAAAATAATTTTCGCGTACCATAAATTTTTCCAAACTCGCGGGAAAGATACTGCGATAAGACCTGAACTCGGCGCAACAGGGGCCAAGGGAAGGGCCTATGGCCGCCCGAATATCCGAGCCCACAGACCCAAACTCCGACTTCATCCTGCGTATAACGGACTGAAGGATGTTGTTGATGTTCCCCCGCCATCCGCAGTGTACTAAGCCAAGTACAAGCTTAACGTGGTCGTATATGATTATACCCTGGCAGTCAGCCAACTTAACCATAATGGCGATCCGTGGGATGTCAGTGATGATTGCATCCGCGCATGGTGTTGACTCAAGGTTGGGGTAATCGACCTTTCTCAGGACCATAATGTCCCCGCCATGGACCTGATTCATAGAGATGATACGTTCCGCTCCCATTAAGGCGCCGATTTTCCGGAGGTTCTCTCTCACCCTTTCCGCACTATCTCCAACATCATAGGCGGTGTTAAGGCTGTCATAAGGAGGATCGCTCACCCCACCCTTTCGGGTAAAGATTCCATGCGCAAGATGATCCTCTCCCAAGAGTGAATGAAATTGGAGATAAGGTATGCCGTTTGCTGATCTTAGATGGAAAATTTCGGGGCGTATTATTGCGGCATCTTTCTGGTGTTCCAATGGATGCATACGAGGCAAGCCCTCAAAAAGGCCATGGAAAAGAGCCCTGTCGCCCCGGCTAAAAAGGCAGATAAGAGCACGACACAAACCGCATTATTTACCGCTGCTTCCTCCCGGACCTGACGGATTTCATAAGGGTCTGTCACGAGCCGTCCACCCTACCTCCGCGGCGACAAGGCGCCCTCCCGAATCAAGACAGGGCAATGCTAACTTTCCCTACGGCCAATAGCGACATAATGCTTTAACCTATGTCCACTCTTTCCTTGAGTTCTTTGCCCACCTTAAAAAAGGGAAGCTTTTTCGGCGCCACATCGATAATCTCACCTGTCTTGGGATTTCTTCCCTGGTATCCGTCATAGTGTTTGATCTTAAAGCTGCCAAAACCTCTTATCTCAACCCTTTCCCCTCTCGTAAGAGCTCTTTCCATATCACCGAAGACCGTGTTGACGACCTCCTCCGCTTTCTTAAGGGCCAGATTTTCCGCTTTGGCAAGGGCCTCAATGAGTTGTGATTTATTCATGTCTCTACCGCCTTAAAGTATTGATAAGTCCCGAACACATCCCCTGTCTTGTTGAAAGACAAAAGAAATTGTCTTTTACCTGTTATTGATAATTAATCACAGACCTTAAGTCAAGCACTAACAGCTAAAATTTACATGCTGAATCTTGGATTACTCTTCACACTTATCCCGCACTCGCCGGTACCGCGGAGAACACCCTCTATATTCCCCTTCCTAAAAAAGGCCGCTTGTTTATGGCGTCAACCATTATAATGGACAAACCCTTGCTTCTTGCGCAAGCAAGATGTTTATCACACAATTATATAAATTACAAAAATAATTCAGGGAGGTCAAGACCCATTCCGCTAAAAACCTTGATATTTCCTTTTCTTTGATATAAAAGCCTGATCAAGACGGAAAAAGCTAGCGATCACCATTGTTTTCCGAGGTCTTGTTATGAAACCCCCTGTGAAGAAATACATAGAGAACCTTGTCCCCTATCCTCCTGGAAAACCTATCGAAGAACTCGAAAGGGAGATGGGCATAAGCGGTTCAATCAAACTGGCCTCCAATGAAAATCCTCTCGGACCCTCACCTCTGGCGGTCAAGGCCATCCTTGAAGATATTAACAAGATCAATCGATATCCCGATGGCAGCGCTTATTACCTTAAGCAAAAATTATCCCGGATCTTCGGCCTCGCTCCCTCACGTATAATCATCGGAAATGGATCCAATGAACTGATCGAGCTTATTATTCGAACCTTCTTGGCCCAGCGAGAGGAGGTTATTCAGGCCTCTCCCACCTTCCTGGTCTATGAAAAAATCACGGTCGGGGCCGGGGGAAAGATAATATCCGTGCCACTTAGGGATTTTAAGATAGATCTTGAGGGCATTGCGGCATCCATTACACCCAAGACAAGAATAATAATCGTAAATAATCCTAATAACCCTACAGGTTCAGCCCTTTCCAAAAAGGGATTATCTGACTTTTTGATAAACATACCTGATAACATCATTGTTATTCTGGATGAGGCGTATATCGAATTCGTTCAGAATAAGGACATAGCCAACGGGCTTGACTTCCTGACAGATCATCCTGGTGTTATCGTGTTAAGGACCTTCTCCAAGATCTACGGGCTGGCCGGCCTAAGAGTAGGATACGGTTTTTCCTCCGAACAGATTATCGACTATATGAACAGGGTAAGGCAACCCTTTAACGTCAATCGGTTGGCGCAGGTCGGCGCCTCCGCGGCTCTGGATGATATCGAATTCGTTTCCGCCACGCTCCGACTTACCAGGGAGGGCTTAACTTATCTTCGTGAAAAACTGGATGGGCTTGGCCTGGAATACCTCCCCACCGAGACTAACTTTTTAATGATAAAGGTCCCTTTGAGCGCCAATGAAATCTATGAAATGATGCTCAAACAAGGGGTTATTATCCGTTCTATGGACAGCTACGGCCTGAAGGACTACATAAGGGTAAATGTTGGTCTGCCCGAGGAAAACGAGAGATTCATAAGCAGCCTGAAAAAGGTGCTGGAAAACACAAAAAAGTAAAGAGACCGCTTATGAACCGCACGATAACAATCGATGGTCCGGCCGGCGCCGGTAAAAGTACTGTTAGCCGTCTCCTTGCCAAAAAGCTGGGTTTCACCTACCTTGACACAGGAGCAATGTACCGTGCCGTAGCCCTTATTGCATCGCGAAAGGGAACGGATTTCGGTGACGGTCAGGAATTGTATGCTTTGTGCAAGAATATGGACATAAATTTCCTGCCCCATGCTGACGAGCCCAGGGTGTATGTCGGGTCGGAGGACGTCACCGAGGAGATTAGGCGGCCTGAAATGGATATGTTATCCTCAAAGATATCCATGATCAAGGAGGTAAGGGATGCGATGACGGGCCTCCAGCGAAATATTGGAAAAAAAGGAAGGATCGTCGCTGAAGGGCGGGACATGGGTACCATAGTATTCCCTGATGCTGAGTATAAATTCTTTCTGACAGCCTCGCCCCGGGTAAGAGCCCAACGAAGACACTCTGAGAGACTCCTCAAGGGTGAGCCAGTTACCATGGAGAATACCGAGAATGAAATCAGGGTAAGGGATGAACAGGACAGTTCACGTCCTATCGCCCCGCTTAAACCTGCTGAGGAGGCGATAATAATTGATACCGGCGCGTTAGATGTAGATCAGGTTGTTGAAAAGATACTGTCTTATATATGAAAATTCATCCGAAAAAATTAATTAACCCATTGATATTTAGTTTGATATTTGATATAATGTATGTTTGGAAAATATTAGAGGCAATATTTCTAGGGGGTAATCAACTTAATGGAGAAACTAACAGACCTAACTATGACAGCTAACCTTATCGCTAACAACAAAGATGATCAGGACACGCAGGATGCGGAAAAGGGACCAGAAGAAGGTGAACAGACGGACTATAGTGATCGGTATATTAACGCGGATATCCCGGGTGATAACAGCGAAGGACAGGGCCCAACAGGCCCTGATCGAGCCGAACCTGAAACACCGGTTTCAAAAAACAGTCAAGATGATAAAAGCGGAGAGTCTGAATCGGGCAGTTTTGTGGAGCTCTACGAAAAGAGCCTGAAGACTATTCAGGAAGGAGAACTCGTTTCGGGAGAAATCGTGATGATCGGCAAAGAGTATGTGTTGGTCGATATAGGCTATAAATCGGAAGGACAGATTAGAGTCGATGAATTCATCGATTCCCAAGGGCATTTGACCGCAAAGGTCGGGGATAAGATAGATGTCCTGCTAGAAAGGAGAGAGGACGAGGAAG
>CAYUYB010000230.1:0-4798 GCA_964449025.1 uncultured Desulfobacteraceae bacterium | reverse complement strand
TTTTATTATCGCAATTTCGGCGGCTTCGATCGGTGAAGAGGGATTCCGGCATCCGGAATTCCCGCTTCTGGATTACGCGGGCAATGAGATCGGCCCGGGAGACACGACGCCTTACAGCCCGAAAAACACCTGCGGGATGTGCCATGATTATGATAGTATCACCCTGGCCTATCACTTCCAGCAGGGCCGAAGCGACTCAGACGGAAACCTGCTCGTGAATGACTCCATGAATCCCAAGAGTCCCTGGCTCATATCACAGGGTATGTACGGAAAGTGGTGACCGCCCTCTGCTGATTCCAGCCAGTTGGCCAGGAAAGTAAACATACGACGGTGTGAAATCGACAAATCCTCCTATTCCTGGATGAAGAATTGCGCGTCCTGTCATCCCGGGGGAGCTGGCGCCGAGTACGACCGCAAGGGTAACCGTTACGACGATTTCGCCGCTGACCCCAACAATAATATCGTGCCTATGGGCGACAATTATCTGGACGGCGACTATTACCAGTCGGATTGGGCCAACAGCGGCGTGCTTGAGGCCGACTGTCTGATCTGCCATTTGAAAGGATACGACTGGCAGGCAAGGGCCCAGGCCATACAGGCCGGTCTCTTTTACGAGGCCCCGGCCGTGGGCGCGGGCTGGTATCGAGAGGAAAAGGGAACGGAGGCTATCTCCGCGGCCCAGACTGGCGAGCGCTCCTTACGGCTGGATTACGACCGCACGGTCCTCGCGGATCCTGAAAATCTCGCGGCCTTTATCACTGCTAAGGTCCCGGATGAAAATTGCTGCAGCTGTCACACCAGACCCGACACCATCAAACGGGGCAAATGCTGGGATGTGGATTCGGATGTCCACAAGGCCCATGGACTTTCATGCACGTACTGTCATCCCGCCGGGGAAGATCATGAAATCGCGAAAGGCGATGTCATCCTGGGTTCAGTGCGGAACGAACTGGATGGCAGCATGAAAGGGTGTGCCGATTGCCACCTGAAAGGGGCGGATGACAGGGCGCCCAAGCCCGATCATTCCTTTCCCGACCTGCACCTGGAGACAATGTCCTGTGAGGTCTGTCATATCCCCTATAAGGTAACTGTGGCGACCGCTGTGATCGACAACGCTACCACAGGCAATAGCCTCCGCTATTCGGTAAAAGACGTCCCCAATCACCAGGCTTTGAAGGCCGTGTCAGTCTCCGGCAACGACCTTGGCCAAAGCTGGCTGCCTGCCTTCGTGCGGTACAAGGGCAAGATAGAACCGATCAACCCCATGGAGGTCATCTGGTGGGGAGATTGGGACAAGGCCTCTCATAGGGTAATACCCATCTTCCTGTGGAGGATAAGGGATTTTACCGGCGCCCGGGCTGAGAACGGCTTCACCATCACCAATTATACGCTGCTCGAGGCGCTCCAGAGTTCCAAGGAGGTCAATACCTACGAGGAGATTGAGACCTACCTCCGGGAGTTGTCCGAGGCCAGAGATCGGTTTGGGTGCCGGGTTGTATACCATACCCCTGTTTTGGTAAAAGGGGATATGATCTACTACCTCGAACTGGATGAACTGCACAAGGCCCCTCTGCCTGTCGCCGAAGGGGGCTTCCGATGCTGCGAGCCGTTTGATCTGAGCCATAATGTGGTTGGTGGCGCGGAGGCCTTGGGTTCCAACGGGTGCGGTGATTGCCACGCGGAACCATCCCCGTTTTTCAACCGCAAGATCCTGGTTGATCCCTTTGATCACGAGGGCAAACCGGTCTACAAGGAGGCATGGGAAATCATCGGCTATTCCAGGGACAGGATGCTCGAATTGTCCGCCCCGTTTGATTAATTCACGTTTGAGAATAAAGGGTCAAGCCCGGGCTTGACCCTTGTTTATAGTAAAGATCAGGATTCACAAATGTCCGGACCACCTAGAATCCGCCACCCAGATTCCTGGTATCATATGATGAATTGTGCTCGCTCACCTATAGTTTGTCCCCAAAAAACCAAGGCTGTCACCTTAAATAGACAATAGACGGGGAATCATACAATGAACCGAATCATTCAATCCGCGTTGACAGCCCTCGCTATAGCCGGGGTTGTATCTTTGAACGTATCCGATTCCATAGGTCAAGAATCTCCTTCCCAGGCGGTAAAGGCGTTATATATGGCTGCCAACGAAGGCAGGTATTCGGAAGCCGATAAGTACCTTTCGTCAGACCTTAAGGAGTTTGAAGATTCCATCCTAGAATTAACGGACGCGCCTGACTGGGTCAGGCAGTACAGGTGGGTTGCGCTTACTCGCGACGGGACAGTCAAGGAGATCGAGATACTGAAGGAGGATGTGAGGGGACAATACGCGTTGGTTGATTGGATAGTCCATTTCGAAGATGGAGAGACTGAAGAAATGACCGAAATCTTCGTTAAAGAAGGCGGACAGTGGAAAATGGACCTTACTGTCGAAGTTGAATAGGCCGTTATGTAACCGATAGGGGCGCCCATAAAGAGATAAGGAATGCGCGCCCCTAGCTTGACATCAAGTATTATTTATGATAAATAAGATAAATTGGTTATAATAATTAAAGGTATTGTTATAAAACAGGATATCAATGGTTGCGTTAATATGATCTTTGATACAAACACTGGAGGTGCGAATTATGACGCTATCGGAGAGCAGGCTTTTTAAAACAGGTATGATGAAAAGGTGTGTATTTTGCATGGCCTTTCTTATCGCTTTGTTCTTTATAGGTGCGTGTGATAAAGAACCACCACCCCCGGAACCGGAAACGGATTCGTTATTGGAAAGTGAAAAACTTGAGATCCCAAACATAAGAGAAAGACATAAGGGAGGCGCTGGTAATAGTTTTAGTAATGAACCCGATAATTTTAGAGGGATGAAATTTGGCGCCCAAATAGACGAGATAAAGGGGGATAATGAATTAATCTATATCAAGACAGGCTATGGACAGCTTTTTGAAGGCGATGTGCCGGATGCGGATACCCTCAGTGAAATAGGCTTGAACACGCAAGTCTCAGAGACATATAAACCGGAGGCTCACCGAACCATTGATTGTTTAACAGAAGATGGAAAACGCGCCAAGATATATAAGATCAAAGGTGATACGCTAAAGATAGGTGAAGCGCCTTTAAATTATGTGTGGTACCATTTCTATGATGATAGACTTTGCGGGGTGCAGATATCTTTCGATGATCAATACTGGTATCAAATGGAAGAACTCTTTTTCTCCCTTTATGGCGAACAAAATGACCCTAACGATGGCAGGGTGGAATGGCATAAGTGGGAAGGAGAGAATATCTATATTAAATTATGGCTCGTTGAAAAGAATGAGGCTGTAAAAAAGGGCTTTATCGAATATTGTTATTTGCCCTTGCGGTCTGAAGATCAAGAGGCATATCAAAATGAAATGAAAGAGTGGGCGGAGGAGATGAGGGCTAAACGAGAGCAGGAAGTCTCTGAACGTGAAAAATCCATTTCTGATGCCCAGCGAGATCTGTAGTCATGATGCGCTTTCATTTGGGCGTCTCCAAGATCAATTAAGATTGTTATTTCCACGCGTACCGGTGCCATAGGCTATCATATATCGAGTAGGAGGCGCCCCTTTTTATCTTTACCCCTAATCTGCCTTTACCCTCGCGGGGTGGTTACCCACCTGTCCCTGCACCCGGGGTGATGTTTATTTGACCGTGTGATCGGCGGGTGCCGCTTCCGCAAGGGTGCCCGCGCCCAGCATGATCGTCATCTGGATGTGCGGTCTCTTGAAGCTCTTCCAGGTCAAGGGGCCGTGTCTCACCCCTTTGGGCACGAGGATGGAGGAGGTCTTGTTGATGATCAGCGTTTCTCCCCCCACCACATATTCTATCTCCGCGCCGAGATCCTCGGGGTTGTGGGGATCGGAGCCGATGTGCATGATGATCTCATCGTAATTAGGATGAACATGCTCAAAGATATGCGGGTTGGGATCGGGCATTTCCCAGATCCAGCCGAATTCTATATAATTGTTGGCCGCCGGCACAAGGTCACTGCCCATATAGGTCAAGGTAGGATAGGTCCTTCCCTTTACCAGGTCGATGCCGGGAACAGCCACTTCCCGAAGCGGTTCCGTCACAAAATAGCTTCTATCGAATTTAGACATCTTGCACCTCCTTTGTTACTGTTTATTAACTTAATCTTGCAACCTTCTCATCACTAACCTTATTTAACAACCATTCGAGATTGTTTATGCGGAATTCAGGTGTTAAAGTTTACAATCGTAATAGCCGCGGCAGACGTCGAATCTGCCCAGTTGAGCTCCGCCTTCCCAGAGCTGCACGATCTTGGAATCACGCCAATACTTCTCTACGTCGTAATCCCTGACATAGCCGTATGAGCCCATAAGCTCCATGGCCTTGTTGGTTACCATCACGATCACATCACCTGCGTAAATCTTGGCGATACTGGCCTTGGAAAGGATAAAATTCGATGTGGCGGGCCCGTATATCTCGGGATGATCCACCATATAGGCGGCCATCAGATACGCGGTCCTCGCGGTGTCTATCCCGACGGCCATATCCGCCAGTATTCCCGCGGCAATGGAGTGGTCCCTGATGGGCTTGTCAGCCACGATCCTTTCGCCGGTATACTTCAGCACCGTCTCAAATGCCGCTTGGGCGTTTCCCAGGCCTGAGGCCGCGGTGACGATCCTTGCCAACATCACATTGAAGTGCAGGAGTTCCGCATCCTTCCCCGGGCCGACCGCGCGGTACTCCTTGGGTACCCTCACGTCCTCAAGATACATGGCGCAATTCACGTCGGCCTCCATCCCCGCCT
>CAYUYB010000229.1:0-4836 GCA_964449025.1 uncultured Desulfobacteraceae bacterium | reverse complement strand
TGTTTAAACCGGAATGGTCATCCAGGATTGTTATCAGATATTCTCTTCTCCAGCTACCGGGGACAGCACTTCTAATTGGCCTGTTGTTCCTCGCTCGCAGGTGGGTGGACATACCGGTGTGGCTTATGTGGCTTATCCCGGTGGCCTGGGTGATAAAAGATATAATACTCTTCCCTTTTATATGGCGGGCCTATGACTGGGATCAGAGGAATAAGAGCAATAACATGATAGGAATGCACGGCATTGTATCAGAAAGGCTCGATCCATCGGGATATATACTGATTCGTGGCGAGCTGTGGAAGGCCGAGGCAATGGATAAAAAAATGGTAATACAAAAGGGACAAAAGGTGCGGGTCCATCGGATTCACGGCCTGATACTCCATGTTGAACCCATTGAGACAGAGGATAAGGCTTAATCGGCAAGCAAATCGCCCCTTTGAGGTGATGAAACGATGACTAAAGTCTTGAGGACACGATTTAACAGATGGATCGAATTAATATTGGTTTTTTTCGTCGCTGGATGCGTGTTTCCGCTGTCCTGTCATAGAACTCAGGGAAACGAAGCAATCGCCAAGAAAATGCCGACCATCCTGCTGAACCTCGTAAATTCCAATAACCCTGTCAACTATGCAAAAGGCCATGATATCGCTTTAAAAGACGGCAGGGTCAGGGTAATCATAGCCGTGCACACGAGGTTCTCATCGAAGGATTTCCTTTCCAAATATGATCTCACGGATTATCAATCGCGGGAAGATCTCATTACCGCATATATATCAATAGATGAATTAAGAAGACTGTGTGAAGATCCTGCTGTGATTTATGTAAGACTGCCAGTTAAATTAAACGGCAGATAGAAAAATCGAACGGGTCCTTCGAAAACGAAAGGTACATATGGAATGAGGCAAAAATATTCATTGATCGGGCTATTGTCTCTGTTATTGTTAAATCCTGACATCTCTTCTTTGGCAAATGAGAGGAATATCGGACAGAACAGAACTTTGGAATCCTTAAAGTATAAACCTGATTTGTTCTCCCAGAAACAAGATCTGAAACCCTTAGAGCTGACTATTAAAAACCCGAAGATAGGTCCCGGGCTAAATCGTTACATTTCAGGGACAGCTACAAGGCAAGCACTGCCGCGTGTATTCTCGACAGCAGGCAGGGAGGATAACGGGGATAAGGTCAGGATCATCCTGCATACCTCAGGTGGTATTGATCTTATTTCGGAAAGGATAAAAGGTTACGGAGCCCATACGATTAATAAACACGGCGATATGGCAGCCGTAGAGATTCCTATAAGCACAATAGAAGAAATATTAGCTGACATCCAGGATATCGAGTATGCCAGGTTGCCTCTTCCGTTGTTTAACCAGGCCGATATAGGCGAGGGGGTGGAAATCACGGGCGCGATCGATTTCCATGTCGCGGGTTATACCGGCGCGGGCGTAAAGGTGGCTGTCATAGATTCCGGTTTTAAAGACCTAAGAGAGGCCCAGAACAGGGGACAGATCCCCTACAATATCATAACCTATGACTTCTTCATCGACGATGAGGACGTTGAATCCGAATATCTGCACGGAACCGCATGCGCGGAAATAATCCATGACATGGCCCCCCAGGCGGAACTGCATCTCTTGAAGGTAACAGACGAGGTCGATATTCATGAAGCCCTTGATTACTGCATAAAGAACGACATTGACATAATAAGCCTTTCACTGGGAACATTCGGAAGTGGGCCAGGAGACGGTACAGGTTATTTAGATGAATTATTTGATGATGCAAGGGCAAGCGGCATACTTGTGGTGGCTTCGGCGGGAAACTACGCGAGTTACAGCATGAACGGATATTACTATGGAGCGCATTGGGAGGGAGTGTTTACTGACTTATACGACGATGATTGTGTTCATGAGTTTACTCAGGGTGATCCAGAGAGCTTTTATAATGCCATTGCAGCCTTCCCTGACTGGGATGACGACGGCAATCCCGAAACCAACGAGGTGACCATATTAATGCGATGGGATGACTGGCCTGTGGCTGATACTGATTATGATATGTATCTTTTTGATTACCATACAGGTGAACGGGTAGCTTCTTCCAATGCCATTCAAGACGGCTCACAGCCGCCTTTTGAGATGATAGTCCGTGATCTCCAAGGCGGCGAGGATGATGTAAATTACTATGCCCTTATGGTAACAAAAAAGAATAGGGAAACCCCCGAAAAACAACTGGAAATCTATCTGGGAGGCACAAGTATATTTGTTCCCATTGCCCCGTCTGATTCAGCAATTTCCACATCCTCAAGCTCCATTGGCGAACCTGCGGATGCCGAGAGCGTGCTCGCCGTGGGAGCGATAAACTACATGTACTGGTATACCGGCCCCCAGGAAGGGTTCAGATCACAGGGCCCGACCAATGCCTGGGCCGGAAGCAGCGAGAGGATCAAACCGGATATCAGCGGACCGGATGGTGTAACGACTTCTGCTTACGGAACCTCTCCTTTTTTCGGAACATCCGCAGCCGCACCTCATGTAGCCGGGTCAGCCGCCCTGATCCTGTGCATGTATCCTGATTTGGACCCTGATGAACTTCAGTCCTATATTGAATCAAACGCCATTGACATGGGGGAGGAAGGAAAAGACAATATATACGGCCTGGGCACATTGAACGTTCCTGTTCCCATCACCACCGATTCCGGGACAGGAGCAACTGGCGATGGTGGGGGCGGAGGAGGAGGGTGTTTTATTGCGACAGCCGCCTTCGGTTCCCCCCTGGAGCCACAGGTGGAGGCACTCCGGGATATGCGTGACAGGTTTCTGCTGACAAACACGTTGGGAAAGGCCTTCGTGACATCCTATTACCGATATTCACCTCCTGTGGCCGAATTCATTTCAAGCCATGAAACGGTCAAAACTCTGGTCCGATGGTGCCTTATGCCCCTGGTCTGGGCAAGCCTCTTGATAAATCGCTCCGGACCATTAGGGGTAACAACTGTTTTTATACCTCTGGGTGTTTTGATGACCACTATAGGAGTATTAGGTGTCAAAAGGTGCGCGGGGTTGATTTCCCACGTTTCATATAACAGGGGACGGGGCTAAGAAACTAACTAACCTAATTTTTTAATTCCAGCTTTCTTTCGGTCCCTGTAAGCTCTCGCCTTTTAACCGCATACACTACCCCTGGTTTGCTCATCCCAACCCGCCATCCTCTCTCGAGTATGTTATAGCAGAGCTCTCTTACGGCCAATAGCACAATAAATCCCGCTCCTCCCCTTAAGCCTATTTCCGGCTCTTTATTTCTTTAGCTCCGTCCCCTGTTTTACATTGTCAACTTAATAACCTAACAGCGTCCCCACTTAATTAATAAACTTATGAACTTATTGACGTGCCGTATCGTCGATGGAACCAATCCGGCGAACCAGCTTGCTGACGTAATATCCTCTACCTTACTTTTGTTTGATTTACCATGGCAAGTTCTTTATACTCATTCATCAAAAAGCGAGTTCTTATCTAAAAATTGGTGTTAATAACGAAATTTAAGGAGAAGATCGAGATGTCTAATAAAAAGAAATTGGTATCTAGGCGGGATTTTTTGGTAGCTGGCGGAGCTGCCATAGCGTCGGGCGCATTAATCGCGACTACTCCAAAGACAACAACGGCAACCGTTGCCTCAGAACCATGGCTCCCCGAAAAATGGGATTACGAGGCAGACGTAGTGATTGTGGGCTATGGTGGCGCTGGAATCGTGGCCGCCATAACAGCGCATGATGCTGGAGCCAGAGTCCTTTGCCTTGAGAAATCACCTTGCCGCGGAGGGGGTAACACCGGGATCTCTCTTGGAGAATGGGTTTGTCCCTCAAGTAAACAAGATGCCATAACCTATTTAAGTGCGGCATGCAAACATAATACCCCACCGGATGTTATAGCAGCATGGGCAAAGGAAGTATGTAAAAATAAGGAGTTCTACGACGAGATGGGAGTTACTACAGGAGACAAGATGTTACATCCCGGATACCCTAATCTACCCGGGGCATCATCTATGTTTCATTATCGTTCAGATGGGATGGGTATGGGATGGTTCGCGGTAATGGACAAACATGTAAAAGACAGGGGAATCGAAGTTCTGTTTGGAATGAGAGGACATGAATTGATCCAGAACCCATATACCAAGGAAATTCTCGGTGTAATCGCTCAGAAACGTTCGGGTCCATACGGACAGGAGAAGGTAGAGGGACCAGTTGCCGTTAAAGCCAAGCGGGCAGTAGTCATGACCACGGGAGGTATGGAATTTAATGAAGAACTGAAGGCTATGTACCATAAGGCGTATCCTACACAATACTATGGATGGCGATATAACACCGGAGATGGCATCAAGATGTGTCAGAAAGTTGGTGCCGACCTCTGGCATATGGACGTCATGTGTGGTTCTGCTTTCGCTTGCTTTAAGGATGTCGACCCGACTATCAACTTCCAGATGAAAGTCAATCCTAAGGTTAGAAACTACATGTTTGTAGACGCTCTCGGCAGAAGGTTTATAGCTGAAGACACGACAATATCCCCCCATTCTGGCTATTTGATGTTATATAAATGGGACGAGGCAGAATGCCAAGTTGTTACTTCGCCTTTTTGGGTAATCTTGGATACGGTGAATATGCGTGCGGGTGCGATGGGTGAAGTAATGGGTGCACCGATGACGCGTGGACTTATGGCGATTGGGGAAGATTTAGGTGGATGGGGAGGATGGAGTGAAGACAATCAAAACAATCAACCCGAAATCGACAAGGGATGGCTCCGCAGAGGCAATACCATTGAGGAGTTGGCGGCTAATCTCAGGAAGAGT
>CAYUYB010000228.1:0-4847 GCA_964449025.1 uncultured Desulfobacteraceae bacterium | reverse complement strand
AAGAGAGAGAAAAAAGGGTAAAGGACGCCATTGAGCTGAGAGTGCCCGACAGAGTGCCCTTGATGCCATGTTTTGAATTCTTCGCGGCTTACTACGCGGGGATTACCTGTCAGGAAGCTATGTACGACTATGGAAAAGCATATCAAGCCTATAAAAAAACCATCATTGATTTCGAGCCTGATATGTACGCAGGCCCTGCCATTTTCCGCTCGGGCCCTGTCTTGGAAACCCTTGACCTCAAGCAACTTAAATGGCCTGGCCATGGAGTTAGCCCTGATCTTATGTATCAGTTTGTGGAAGGGGAATATATGCTGCCAGAAGAGTATGATGAGTTCATAGACAATCCATCGGATTGGATGCTGATGAGGTATATGCCGCGCATATACGGGGCCCTCAAACCCTTCAGCTCTCTCCCGGGCATACTCGATCAGTTTTATTACTATGGGGCCCCCAGTGCAGGACTGGCAACGATGGGTACGACGGAGATTCAGGAGGCCTTTCAGACCCTTTTAAAGGCGGCCAGAGAATCACTGAAATGGGTGACGCACCTGCAGTCATTTAATCATGAGATGAAGAAACTGGGTTTTAGTTCCTTTTTCTTTGTAGCCACCTATGCGCCCTTTGACCTCATTGGAGATAATTTCAGGGGAACCCGTGGAATGATGCTGGATATGTATCGAAGATCCGATAAGATACTCGAAGCTCTCGAGAAGGCGACAAGAGTCATGATAAGGGTGGCAACACGCAGAGCTGCGGCAGGCGGCATTCCTATGGTTTTTATACCGCTCCATAAGGGCGCCGAAGGATTCATGTCCTTGGAACAGTATAAGATCTTCTACTGGCCTTTTCTAAAACAGCTCATGATGGGAATAATTGATGCGGGGCTTATACCGTATCCGTATACCGAAGGCGGTTATACATCACGCCTGGAAACGATCAGCGATGTCCCTGAAGGGAAAGTGCTCTATCATTTTGAGAACGTGGATCTTAAAAAGGCAAAGGAGGTTTTAGGTGATGTCGCCTGTATATCCGGTAACGTCCCCAACTCGCTGTTATGCATTGGATCACCGCAAGAAGTCAAAGATTACTGCAAAAAGCTTATTGATATTGCCGGAAAAGGCGGAGGTCTCATCGTGGATGCCGGGGCGACAATTGACGAAGCTAAACCCGAAAACATGAAGGCTATGATGGATTTTACCAAGGAGTATGGGGTTTATGGATAGGATAGGCCTAAACTTGGAGGGGCTAGGGAGATGAATTAGAGGCTTTTTCGCAATACCCTCTGGGTCAACGCTTTGACCAATTCCACCTTATAGGCGTTCATGCTCAGGGGTTTTGCCCCTATAACCGCGGCAGCTGCCGCTGCCTGAATGCTTTCTTCATTCAGGGGATTGTCTATCAGGATCTTTTCCGCGGCGGTAGCCCTCACTGGAAAGGGGGCAACAGCTCCGAGGGCGATCGCCGCGCCTGTGCAGATATCTTTCTGAATACTGACTGCCGATGCCACGCTAACAACAGCAAAATCTACCGCTTTCCTCAGCGAGAATTTTATAAATGCCTGTTTTGTCTCCGCTGGAGGCGCGGATATTCTTATCCCGGTGACAAGCTCGCTCGTATCAAGTATATTCCCCAATGGTGTGAAAAATCCGGTGATAGGGATAGTCCTTTCACCTTTCGGCCCTATGATACATATCCTTGCACCCAGAGCAGTAAGGGCAACGGCTATATCCGAGGGACAGGAAGCAAAGCATTTTTCGCCCCCCATAATGGCATGGTATCGATTATCGCCCGTTACCGCCCAGCACCGGTTACCCCCTTTCCGAAAACAAACGATACGGCCTCCGGCCACATGTGGGTAGCGATAGTACCAACAGCGGGTTTCCTGGCACAGATTACCTGCGAGGGTGGCCATGTCTCGGATAACAGGGGTGGCTACAGCCCTCGCCGATTCCGCTAGAGCCCTATAGCGTCCCTGTACAAGGGAAGACTTGGCAATATCCGACAGCCTGGCAAGGGCACCGATTATTAGCTCGCCTTTCTCCTCCCTTATACCGTTAAGATCCGGGATTCCTTTGATGTTGATAACCAATTCAGGTGATTCAGGCAAGATCTCTCCCTTCAAAATGCCTAAGAGGTCTGTACCACCCGCGATTACTTTCGCGCGGCCATTATGCTCTTGCAGGAGGGAAACACATTCATCTATATCTTCAGCGTTAATGTGTTCGAAAGGTCTCATTCTAGGAACTCTCTTCTATCCTGACCAGGGCCTTAAGGATCCTGTCAGGGGTTGCCGGATATTCCACTACTCTTCGACCTATGGCATTCGAGATTGCCATAAGCACCGCACTGGGTCCGGGCGCAGTGGTTATTTCTCCAACACCGACTGCACCGAACCGTTGACTGGGAAAAGGTGTCTCCATGATCACATTCTTGATGCTCGGCAAGTCGGCGAATGTGCGCCATTTGTAGTCGATGAGATTGGCGGCAAGCATCCTTCCGTTAGACTCATCCAGGATGGTTTCTTCAAATATGGCGCTGTCTATTGCCGCCGACCCTATGCAACCATTTAGCTGGTTTTCGAGAGTGAGGGGATCGATTATCTGTCCGACATCAGTAGCATTAACAACCTGAAGCAGATCTACTTTACCTGTTTCGGTATCAACCTCAACCTCTACAAAGGACATCAGCATATTGCATAACGAGTAGTCCGCTTCATGACGTCCGTACCCGAATATGGTGCGGGTGACACCCATGGCGGCACGCCAGGGTATACCTTTCTCCGGTTTACCTCTGATAAATATCAAGCCGTCTCTGGTCTCGAGAGAGTCAGGGCTGGCGTCCAAAAGAGGGGCGGCCAATTCAAAAAGCTGTTTTTTGGCATCCTCCGCTGCTTTAATAATCCCGTTACCTATAGCGTAAGTACCCCTGGAGCCCACGCTGCCGAATTCATATGGGCTTATACTAGGGTCCTGAGGGGCAAAGTAAATACGTTCGGGAGGGATCTGCAGGATCTCGGCGGCCATCTTAGCCAGACTGCTTCTCTGTCCGGTCCCTTGCTCGCACACGGAGGTATATATCATTGCGTGATGCGTCGGGTCTATGCTGATAAGTGACTCAGAAACATCCTCACCGACGTCAGCGTTACCGATGACGCTGACGCCTACCCCGCTCCTTTTAGTGCCACTAATTGAAGTCGGTTTTAGCCAGCCTCGC
The DNA here is from genome assembly GCA_964449025.1 of uncultured Desulfobacteraceae bacterium. Taxonomy (GTDB): domain Bacteria; phylum Desulfobacterota; class DSM-4660; order Desulfatiglandales; family HGW-15; genus CAYUYB01. The sequence goes on along the minus strand of CAYUYB010000228.1, from coordinate 1,634 downwards.
CACTTATTGTGCCAATCGAATACCTCTGCCCCTTTTTCCATAGCTTTGGTAAAGTCTATTACTTTTGATGTCCACCACAGTCCATCCCGCCAAATATTGCGATCCCCGTATCTTACGAAATTCTTTTTAAAGAATTCGAATGGGTCGATGTTTGCCTCTCGCATCGCCTGGGATAACAGCAAAAACAGTGAACTGATAAGCTCCTGGCCACCGAAACCCCTGATCCATCCCGAAGCGTTACGATTAGTACATATAGTCTTAGATCTGAGATCCCAGTTCTTACACCTTATGGCGAGTTGGGCTTCACCCAGGCCCACCGCCACCTGTCCCTGAGTGATCATGGAAAAATACCCGGTATTAACAAACCATTCGCCGGATATCGCGGTTACCGTACCATCTCTTTTCATACCTACCTTGCCGCGGATACGGGAACCCAGCCGCAGGGTAAATGCGCTGAGATGCTCCTCCTTATTTAAACACAATTTGACCGGCCTTCCTGAAGCCTTTGCCAACATTATAGCCTGCAGGTAAACAGGCGACGAGTTACCCTTTGAACCATAGCTGCCCCCGCACTGGCAAGCGGTAACCTTTACGTTAACTTTTCTCCCCAGCATATAATACAGAGTCAACCGGTCAAAGTACGGCCCCTGCGACGAGATCCACAGGTGGACCGTATCCGGATCTTCCCATTCGGCGATGGCTCCCGGCGGCTCGGGCGGCAACGGGTTGGGAATATTATTATATTCGTAAGTCCCTTCGGCCACCACATCCGCTTCCTCGAAGCCCGCCTCCGTATCTCCTATAATAATGTTCTGCAAGATATTATCACCCATAAAGGGTGCTATCTGGGGCATAATATTATTGGGAAATATGTCATATAACTGCGGAGCGCCCTTTTCGATAGCCTTTTCCGCATCGTATACTGCCGGTAAGATTTCATAATCAACCTCGATCAATTCAAGGGCTTTACTGGCAATTTCTTCGGTTTCCCCGGCGACCAGAGCCACCGAATCGCCCACGAAACGCATTTTACTGCCGAGAACACGTAGATGCAGAGGATTGCCGACTTTCCAGTCCGGTACGTCCTGGTATGTCAGTACTGCCTTAACGCCTGTTAACGCCTTCGCCTTAGAGGTATTGATACTCCTGATATTGGCGTGCGGGTAAGGGCTGCGTAACACCTTACCGTAAAGCATATGAGGTATCCTGATGTCATTGATATACTTCGCCCTTCCGGTAGTAATGTCGCGAGCGTCTCTCCGCGGAACAGCCTTACCGATAAATCTGTATTGCTTTGACACCTATTTCACCCCACTTTTACGAATCACGTCCTTAACAGCATTCAGCACGTGGTAATGGCTGATGCAGCGGCAATAGTGCCCGGCAAGAGCCTCTTTTATCTCCTTCTCGGATGGCGAAGGATTTTCATCCAACAGCGCCTTTGTGCTGATAATTATGCCTGGAGTGCAGAATCCACACTGAAACGCGGTATGATCGATAAAGGCTTGCTGGATGGGGTGCAGTTTCCCTGTTTTCGGGTCCTCCAGCCCCTCAATTGTCGTTATGCTTTTACCGTCACACTCCACAGTTAACGTCATACACGATAGAACCGGCTTGCCGTTTATAAGGACCAT
>CAYUYB010000227.1:0-4880 GCA_964449025.1 uncultured Desulfobacteraceae bacterium | reverse complement strand
GGTCGCGGGAATAAACCTGGCGAAATTGTATAAATAAATTTTCTATTGTGAATTATGTTTACTAGTTGTTTTCGTGTAATTTTATCGTTTATATGCAGCATTTTTTTAATAATCATAGTTGCTGTAACTGCCCCAAAATCATAAAGTTTAAATGACAGTTTATTTAAAAATTCTCCATAATCTTTAGTTAAAGGAAGAAGTGGATGTCCTTTTACATAATGTAAATATGGGAAAGGACTTACAAATATTGTTTTTCCTCTGTTTTTACATTCCCATATTACTGGATAATAATTTTTTAAATGATATACTATTCTATCCGGTCTTTCCTGTTTAACAAGTTCGTATATTTTAAGATCTTTTTCTTTAACCGCACCTTTTTCATTTCTTGCAATTTTGATAAGTTTGATCAAAGCAAAGAATTTCTTAATTCCAGTTCCCCCCATCAATGTTCCAGCTACATCGCTTTCATATAAATCATCACCTTTTTTTCCCAAAGAAGCGAATTCCAGGTTACAGCTTTCTGTCAGTTCTCTAAATTTTTCTGTAGATGCACAAATAACCTGATGTCCTTTTTCTTTTAGAAATTTTCCAATTGCTAAAAAAGGTTCAATATCACCTCGTGTTCCTATTGATGTTAAAATTATTTTCATTGATAACTCCTAATTGGCTACAACGATTGAGCTCACTGGTTTTTACGTAGCGGAGCGGAGTAAAAATCCAGTGCAGTGATTTGTTATGTGTTTTACTCACATCCGTATTAACCTATTCAATGCCTTGGCGATTTCGACCACTTTGCGACAATCTACAATCCCGGCATTATCTTCGGGAGCATGAGTAATGGTCTGGCTATCCATATGATCAATAAACCACTTTGATGATACCGCAATGGCTGGGCATCCTTGCTGAACAAATATACTGTGGTCTCCTTGAGGCCACTGAATACCTTCTGTTATTCCATCGTATTCCGCTAATACGCCGCTTACCTTACCTTTCATTTCTTCAGGTAAACCAAAAAACGAAAACGAGGATTTGCCTTCTTTGTACCCTGCGCCATCGATGTTAATATTCAGGACAATGTTCTCGAAATGTTCTTGATTCTTCCTGATGTAATCCATTTGACCGGGTACAGCAAAATAGTCTTCACCGTTGAACGCCACAATTTCAAGTAATCTGTCACCATCATAGTCTTTGAGTAGTTCAGCCTGAAGTAATAAGGTTACGACTCCTGTTGCATTGTCAATCGCCCCCGGCGTACCCTTCTTCGCGTCAATATGTGCCGTAATGACGATGCGCTTAGCCATTTCTTTCCCTTTTCGCGCAATGACATTATAAGCTTTTGCGGGAATTCGGGTGGATAGAGATTCCAAAATAGCAGATCTTCCGATGCAGGATAAGAGTTTCTTCCCTTCCTCCTCTGTCGTATACACAGAAGGAATATCAAAATCACCGTCCTCGATCAGAGGAAAAGGATAGACACCTCCTGCAAGGGCAGCATTTCTACCGGTTGCGGATATAATTGCCGCCGGTTGGTTTTGTTCAAGAAGAGCTATGATGTTTTGATGTTCTTCTGGGTTATAAAATATGAAGTTTTTTGGCATCAGCTGTTCTTTTGCAATACCACCAGACAAAAGAAGAATATTGCCGGTTATCTCCTGTCGTTCGATTTCTTCAAGACATGAGGCACTTATTAACGGTGCTTGAACAGAGCATCCGAGAGAGTAGGGACTAACTAAGACGTTATAGCTTTGATTCGCGACCTGTAGTGTTGCCCCGCCGTCTTTCCAATCAATCACGTCCAGTTCAGACATTTCCGTCTGCCAACCCAATGAGGATAATTCTTTTTCAAAAAAACTCGATGCCCGTCTGTTACCCTCACTGCCCACGCTTCGTTCTGGAATTTCTTCACACAGCGTTTTCAAATAAGACACACATTTCTGATAAAGATTGTCTTTCTCCATTCTGTTCTCTCCTATTACAGCATAACATATTATATTATGTAGCCCCTGCATTTTTTGGCAATACAGGTAATTTTAATATCCTAGTAATTCAAGCGAAAAATAGAAATAAGCCAATATTAATAAATATGCTAAATCCCAGATTAAGAAGAATAGGCTAATGGATAATAATCATGATGCAATTTATACTACAATTATACATCTTCGGTTGTTCCTACATAATTCGGGGATTAAATTATAAACCTAATATAATTGAATTATGACCCCGTTTGCGTAAAACGGGCGATTAGAAATACATAGGCAGGTTACAGGTTTATTTTATTGTAAATCGTCGACTTCTCTTGGTTCGGTGAGAAGTTTAATCCCTTCATATGCTTGGTTAAACCGTTCACGTGTTAATGATCCTATTTTCTCCGATAAATCATTTTTATTTACTGTGAAAATTTGAGAGATGTTAATAACGCTTTTTTTAGGCAGGTTAGCCTCACCTTTATCCAATAGTATATTCCCCGGAGCCTTTGCTCGTTTAAGGTTGGACGTTAAGGCGCAAACTACCACTGTATTGATAAGGCTTCGATTAAAAAGATTATTTTGAATTATAACATGAGGATGCCGGTATCCCGGTTCGGAGCCCCTAGGCTTTTTGAGAGTTATCCAGAATATATCACCCTGATTAATCACCATTGGCCCTTCACCATCTTGAGATGCTTAGAACGCATTACGGCATTAAGAGATGATTCCTTTTCGTCTGGAGAATCATTATATGCAGCGTTTATGGCTTCGAGCAACTTTATGTTCTTATGGCGTTTAATGAACTCTTTAGCGGCCAATGTAAAAATTCGGCTACGAGAGGTGTTCAATTCTTGTGCCAAATCGCCAAGTTGCTCAAATAAGGGCTTATCTATTGATATTGCAGTCTTGATAGTTGCCATAGGTTATACCTCCAATACGAAATATAGTATAACCAATGGTATAATCAATGTCAATATTATTTTGGCACCCAACTGGCTTTGAGAACAGGAGGGTCAGGTCTTCATTCTTCACTCATTCTTATTTAGGGCTGCTTGTAGATAGATGATTAATCAAAAATCTGTCAAGAAAGAAGACGCAACCCCTATGCTTTACACGGGGGGCTAGAAATACACAGGCTGGCTATAGGTTGATAATGACACTGTAAAGGTGGGGCTGATTCGTTAAAACATTCCAAAGATCGTGTAATGGCATAATAAGAATATGTAACCTATTTTACAAGGGAAAAATTGTGAAAGGGATTTCTGTTTGACTTATTCAGATACCTGTTACATATCTGACATAGACAAACTCGGGTTTTCATAATAGTTTGTGTTATAGCCTCAATGTTGGCCTCTGCCTACTTCTACAATAAGGATATACAATAATGATAATAACCTTAAAAAGTAAAAAAGGGGGAGGTCTCAGGTCTCTTAAGTAGATTCATATTGCATATAAACCGAAGATATAGTATATTCAAGGCGCAATAATTCAATTAATCGATGAATTACATCACTGGAGATATACTATGGAACAGCTTAGCGGTTTAGGGAAGACAGATCGCAAACGCCTTTCAGCGGTTCTGCGCGGTTCAAAGGGCACAATATCGGTTTCAGAGGCAGCTGCTATTCTTAAGGCATCGGATTCCGCAGCGGCCAAGATGCTTGCCCTGTGGGCGAAGAAGGGGTGGCTCTCTCGCGTCCGGCGCGGCCTTTATGTGCCTGTGCCTCTGGATTCGAGGACCGCGAGTGTCCCCCTGGAAGATCCATGGATGGTCGCTGAGCGTCTTTACAGCCCTTGTTACATCGGCGGGTGGAGCGCCGCGGTCTACTGGGATCTTAGCGAGCAGATTTTTCGCACGGTTGTCGTTATGACGACGAAGCGTCCAAGGGTACGTAAACAAACGGTTAATGGCACGGATTTTGTATTGCAGACTGTCTCAAGCAAGGCATTTTTCGGTTTAAAGCCGGTGTGGAGGGGACAGGTGAAAGTCAATGTGTCCGACCCAACCCGCACCATCCTTGATATGCTCAGTGATCCGCTGTTGGGAGGGGGCATCCGGACGGTAGTGGACATGTTCAGGAATTACATTGCTTCAAAAGAGAAGGATCTGGACCTGCTTATTGCCTATGCGGATAGGCTTGGAAATGGCGCTGTTTTCAAACGCCTTGGTCTTATATTGGAACTGTTGTCACCTGGCGATAAAAAGACCCTGGGGCAATGCCGCGAACGATTGACCGCAGGCAACTCAAGGCTTGATCCGAGCATTCCCTCAAAGAGGCTGATCACGCGGTGGCGTATCTGGGTGCCGGAGAGGTGGGCTAAGGAGATTCGCATTGATCAATAGAAGTGAGATAATGGATTTTGCACGCGAGTTCGGTTTATACCCAAACGTCGTAGAGAAAGATTACGTAATTGGATGGCTGCTCTCCGGAATAGGGAATCATTCTGACCTCTCTACATCCTGGGTATTCAAGGGCGGCACCTGTCTAAAGAAATGTTTCTTTGAAACATACCGTTTTTCAGAAGACCTGGATTTCACCCTTAAAGATCCGGGGCAACTCAATGAGGAATTCCTTCTTAATGCCTTCAGGCAGATCTCCGACTGGGTATATGAGGCCAGCGGTATTGAAATCCCGCAAGAAACTATTCGTTTCGAGATGTACAGCAACCCACGCGGAAATCCGTCAGGACAAGGGCGTGTGGGATATCGCGGACCAATGGGTCGAGGTGGAGATGCACCGAGGGTGAAACTCGACCTAACCGGTGACGAGATTCTGGTCATGGATCAAATATCTCGGGAAGTCCACCACCCTTACTCCGATAGGGCTGAGAACGGGATACAAATATCATGCTATTGTTTTGAAGAACTTTTTGCGGAAAAGATCAGGGCCCTGGCCGAGAGGGAAAGGCCGC
>CAYUYB010000226.1:0-4912 GCA_964449025.1 uncultured Desulfobacteraceae bacterium | reverse complement strand
AAATGGTTAATTGGTTAAAAGGATTCAAAATTCCATATTCAAAATTCAAGGTTCAGGGCTCAAAGCCGAAAACCTACAGGTTACAGGTTGTGATTTTTCTATTCGGCATTTAGCGACTTTAAAATCTTTTTTGCCGATGGTTCTTTTATCTCCTTATGGCTTGGAACAGCTTCAATGGTCCCTGTTTTTGGGTTTATCCACAGTGAATGGGACGCACCTTATCGCTTGAGACAGCAACCCGCAATCCGGAGTTCCCGTTCCAAATCAGCTCGTTTCATCAGATAGCAATAATTTCCTGTATGGCGTCATCTGGAAGTCCACGCTTGATATCTTCAATACGATCATCCATGATAAGAGATATTGCGTCTTTAAGATTTTTTTTGGCCTCTTCAACGGTTTCGCCCTGCCCGTTGGCACCAGGAACCTCGGGACAGATTGACCAAAAACCTCCTTCAGGAGCTTTTTCAATTATTGCTGTTACTTCTCCTTTCATGTGTTTCTCCTGTTATCCCTGAATCGGATAACATTATGTCCCAAATTCTTCAACCAGGCAACAAGGCAACCATAGGTTAGGGGTAATGGGTTATGGGTGCGCGAAGCGCAGGTAGAGGCCTTTGAATAACTCCTTTTTCCGTCATTCCGGACTCGATAAGCCTGCCCCGGCATGTCCAAGGCCGGGGGAATCCAGAAAGTCCTTGAAAACACTGGATCCCGGCCTCCGCCGGGATGACGATATTACAACTTTTGTATCGTTTTGCAAAGGTCTCAGGTAATAGGTAATGGGTTATGCATTATGCGTTAATAAGCTAAAAGCTGAAAGCTAAAGGCTTAAAGCACAAAAGTCATCTGCTGATAAAATTTTCATAAAAGGCCTGTTTTGTCAATAAGTTTCGAGAGGGGCGCGGCCTGTTCAGGCGAACAGGCCCTACAGGATTAGAAACAGATAATTGGTTGATTGGTTAAAAGTATTGAGAGTTCCATATTCAAAATTCAAGGTTTAAGGGTCAAAGCAAAATATCAAAATGAAAAGCTGAAAGCTGATGGCTAATAGCTAACTAAGAGGGATCGTTTCCCAAACGAACCGGTGAAACATAAGGAGACCCCACCTTGATCCTCCCCTAAGAGGGGAGGAAAAGAGGAGGGGATCCTCTCACCTTGCGTTTGGCAGCATCAGGTATCCCTTTTCCACCAGGTATCCCAGTATCTTCATGGCCCCTTCCTGGGGTGTCAATTCCCCGGTCTTGATCACCAGGTCAGGATTTTCAGGGGCCTCGTATGGATCATCCACACCGGTGAAACCTTTTATCTCACCCCGCCTCGCCTTCTTGTATAAACCTTTGGGGTCTCTCTGTTCGCATATCTCGATCGGGGCATCAACAAATATCTCCATGAAAAAGAGGCCGGCCTCATCATGGATGTTTTTGGCTATCTCTCGATCCCTTTGATAGGGAGATATAAAGCTGGTCATGGTTATAAAACCGGCATCAGCGAATAGTTTGGCCACCTCCCCTATCCGACGGATATTCTCTTCCCGGTCTTCCGCGGAAAATCCCAGGTTTTTATTGAGCCCGTGCCGCACATTGTCTCCGTCAAGCACATACGCCAGCCTGTTTCTCCGGACAAGGGCATGCTCCAGGGTGAATGCCAGGGTACTTTTACCCGAAGAGGGTAACCCCGTCATCCAGATGGTGCACCCCCTTTGCTGAAGCATATCCTCACGTATCTGTCGGTTTACATGTCCTTCGTGCCAGGTGATGTTGGTTGCCTTCAGTTCCATTCCGCGTTACCTCCATAAAGTACAGCAATGAGCAACGAGCAATGAGTTATGATCAATGATTATATGTTTATTTATTAATTCGCTGCTTCTTTACTGATTTTTTAAGCCGCCAATAATCTTAGCTAATTCATCAGCCAAACCGATTGTCTGTTCCAATTCGTCTCCAGTGATATATCCAATATCAAGGGCGATATAGAGTTGTGACCTAACTTCAGCGCAAGAGGCCTTCGCAATCGTCAAAAATTGGAGACCTTTGAATAACTCCTTTTTCCGTCATTCCGGACTCGATAAGCCTGCCCCGGCATGTCCAAGGCCGGGGGAATCCGGAAAGTCCCTGAAAACACTGGATCCCGGCCTCCGCCGGGATGACGATATTACAACTTTTGTATTGTTTTGCAAAGGTCTCAATTGATGGAATTCCGATGTGCTTTCCCTTTCAAATCCTTCAGCAATGTTTCACATTATTGAAACAGCGGCTCTCTAAATCTGTTCACGGAGCCCAAAATCCTTTGGATGTTAATGAATAGACTTTGTTTGTTAATCCTCTCGCTTTCTGCCATGCTATAAGATCTTCAACCCTTTCCGCTCTCATAAAAATCTACAACCCTTACTCACAACTCTAGACTCATTGCTCGTTGCTTATTACCTCTGCCGGTAGTTGACCTCGATCCATTTCCGGTATTCGCCGCTCCTGACGGAATCGACCCACGCCATGTGGTCAAGGTACCAATCAACGGTCCTTTCCAGCGCCTCCTCAAAGGCGTGCCCCGGCGCCCACCCCAGTTGTTCACGAATCTTGGAGGCGTCCATGGCATAGCGCCTGTCATGACCCGGCCTATCCTTAACAAAAGTTATTAGCCCGCGGCTTGAATCGGCCTGTGATCGTCCCAGTCTTTTATCGAGGATGTCGCATAAGAGGTTTACTATCTCAATATTCTGCCGTTCCTCTCCTCCGCCTATATTGTAAGTCTCACCCGGTTTACCGCTTTCAAGTACCTTAATAATGGCATCACAATGGTCTGACACGTATAACCAGTCCCTGACATTCTTGCCATCACCATACACGGGAAGAGGATTCCCTTGGATGATATTCAAGATTATCAAAGGGATGAGCTTTTCGGGGAACTGATAGGGTCCGTAATTATTGGAGCAGTTTGTAATGATAGCGGGAAGGCCGTATGTACGGTAATACGCCTTCACAAAATGATCGGAACCGGCCTTGGAGGCCGAATAGGGGCTGGAGGGGTCATAGGGGGTAGTCTCGGTGAAATAACCTTCCGGACCGAGACTTCCATAAACCTCGTCTGTGGATACGTGCATGAAACGGAAGTCCTTTGACAGGCCACGAGATTCCCAGTGCTTGCGGCAGGCCTCCAGCAGACGAAACGTCCCCACCACATTTGCCTCCAGGAAGGCCTCGGGCCCAAGTATGGATCTATCCACGTGCGATTCCGCCGCGAAGTGAATGACACCGTCGATCCTTTCCGTCTTAAACAGCCTTTCAAGGAGATCAACATCTCTTATATCCCCATGCACAAATCTGTATCTCTTATTATGCCCGGGAGACAGATCCTCAAAATTAGCAGGATTGCCAGCGTAGGTTAAGGCATCAAGATTTATGATCTCCCAATTTGGTCTTGTTTCGAAGGCAAGATATATGAAATTAGTCCCTATGAAACCGGCACCGCCCGTTACTAAGATCCTTTTCTTCATGATCCAAACACACCTCCGGCCCTTGATTTACATATTGGGCCATAGGTTACAGGTTAATGAGCTGAAAGCTCAGAGTTCAAGGTTCAAGGTTCAGAGTTCAAAGTTCAAGGTTCAAGGTTCAGAGTTCAAGGTTCAAGGTTCAAGGCTGAAAGCTAAAGGCTAAAGGCTCCTAATAAGTGTCACCAGAGCGACATCAGTTTGCTCTTGGGTATGTTAATTCGCTTTTGGATCTCGCCTATACCTCCGGGGGAGCTGTCATCAAATAGTAAGGCGATGTCAAAGGATTCGGGCGCTATATCTTCCAGGTCTCTCCAGTCTGTGTAATTACCAACAAGGAGCAGGTCAAGCCCCCTTTCCTTTATTATGGATGTTAACAGGTCTTTCACTACGAGCGGACCCGCAAAGATGATCCGCGCGTTTCCCTTTGCTATGATTTCGGTTAATCTTTCCGCCAGTCTATCCCGCAACCTGTTATACTCCTTTAGCCTGGTGATAACAAACCTGACCGCGAGCCTGGATTTTGTCTCTATGCCCTTTGGGGTCAGGAGATACGCGTAGCCTATCTTATTCGGGTTTCTTCTGAAATTACCGACCTTTACCAATCCCTTTTTTAACAGACTCTTAAGTATATAGTTGACCTGCCCAAGGCTTATGCCCGAGTGGTCAGCCAGTTGTCGCTGGGTGGAAATCTCTTGCGTGGCCAGGGTGTCCAAAACCTGGAATGTCTTTTCAGTGTCTTTCATAATTGTGTTCTGTTCATTTTTGAACGGCATTCTATGTCGAACACACCACATTGTCAAGTAAATTATTATAGGTTGTAGGTCATGGCGCATAGCAGGTAGGGTTCGTTTCCCGGACGAACCGACGAAACAGAGACCCCACCTTGATCCTCCCCTAAAAGGGGAGGAGGGGAACGGCCCATTCGGGGAATGGGCCCTACAGCGGATGATGGTTTTGTAGGGTTCGATCCCCGAACGAACCAATGAAAACGGCCTGTTCGGGGAACAGGCCCTACAGCGGATGATGGTTTTGTAGGGTTCGATCCCCGAACGAACCGACGAAAACGGCCTGTTCGGGGAATGGGCCCTACAGCGGATGATGGTTTTGTAGGGTTCGATCCCCGAACGAACCGACGAAAACGGCCTGTTCGGGGAACAGGCCCTACAGGATTGGAAGCAGGCAATTGGTTGATTGGTTAAAAGTATTGAAAGTTCCATATTCAAAATTCAAGGTTTAAGGGTCAAAGCAAAATATCAAAATGAAAAGCTGAAAGCTGAATGCAATAAACAGGAAATAGCTGAACGCTGATGGCTGATGGCTGATAGCTAACTAAAGAGGGTTCTTTTCCCAAACGAACTAATGGAAATGGCCTGTTCGGGGAACAGGCCCTACAGGATTGGAAGCAGGCAATTGGTTGATTGG
>CAYUYB010000225.1:0-4923 GCA_964449025.1 uncultured Desulfobacteraceae bacterium | reverse complement strand
CATCCATCGCGCTGATATCCTGGGTTTCAAATCTTACCGTGCCTTCAGTGGGAGGTTCAAGTGTACCCATGATATGCAATAGAGTGGATTTTCCCACGCCGGAGGCCCCTATAATCGCAACGCTATCTCCGGGATTAATAATGACATCAATACCTTTTAAGACCTGAATGGTATTGCCGCTGTGTCTAAAGGATTTATGGATATTTCTTAATTCCAGCATTAAATATCCTTTACACCCATCCTGTCGTATTTTCAGGCCTATTCATATCTCAAGGCCTCAACCGGATTAAGCCTGGAGGCATGCCAGGACGGATAAAGAGTCGCCAGAAAAGATATCATAATGGAGGCGAGGGTCACAATAACCACGTCCAGCATTTCCACCCTTACGGGTAGTGTTGTTATGTAGTAGACATCCGGGGGCAACTCAATGAATTTATATTTCGATAAAAGCTGGCATAATCCCAGGCCTGATATCAGGCCGGCGAGGGTCCCCACAACACCCACCAGGAGGCCCTGAAACATGAATATATTCATAATGCTTTTTTTAGTGGCGCCCATCGCCCTCAAAATGGCCACATCCCTGGTTTTTTCCATGACCACCATTACCAGGGCGCTTATAATATTTAAAGCCCCTACCAGCACAATCATAATCAGGATGATGAACATGGCGACCTTTTCCAATTTGAGGGCAGACAAAAGGCTCCTGTTGCTGGACTTCCAGTCCTGAATCCAGTAGGGATAGCTCAGTATCTCCGAGATTGATTCACCGATGCGCTCAGACTGGTAAGGATCCGTTACCTTTATCTCAATGTTGGTAACTCGGTCATCTATCCCCAGAAAATCCTGGGCCTCTTCAATGGATATAAAAACCATCGATATGTCATACTCATACATGCCGGAATTGAACAGGGCGGTAACCCGGTAATCCCGGCTGTTGGGGACCCTCCCCAGGGGGGTCAGTTTCCCTTGGGGCGACATTAAGCTCACTACATCTCCCGACTGGATCCCCATCAGCCTGGCCAATTCACCGCCCACTATTATTGAGGGTAAATCCTCATGCGTGTTGTCCAGGGAAGATAAGGAACCTTGTGTGATCATGGGCTCGATATCTATAACCTTTCCTGCACTGGCAGCATCCAGACCCCTGAGGTAGGCACCCGAAACGGTCCCCGAATAACTGATCATCACCTGGCTGTAAATAGCAGGCGTGGCGGCTATAACCCCATCCACGGTGCGTACGTCCTCCAAGATCTTGTCATAATTATTGAAGGCCCCTGCGTAATTACTCACAACCATATGGGCCTTCACTCCCATAATCTTGCTCATCAGATCCGCCCTGAAACCATTCATGACCGACAATACTACTATAAGGGCCGTGACCCCTACCATGACCCCCACAACCGATATCAAGGTAATGAGAGAGATATAAGCCTGCTTCCGCTTGGCCTTCAGGTATCTCATGCCCAGAAAGGTTTCAAAATACATAATAGCCTGATAAGAATGTGATTAAGTAAGATATCCAGCCCTCATGCATAGACAAAGATTCTTAATTTCGTGCTATCAGCTATCAGCTTTCAGCGAAAACCACTAAGATGAGGCGTTTTCTGAACGCTGATCGCTAAATGCTTTAACGCTCCATCTGGAAATGATGCATCTCCGGATGATTATTATTTCGCCCTCATGTGAGGGAAAAAGATAACGTCCCTGATTGAAGGCGCATCAGTCATGAGCATTACCACCCTGTCAATACCGATACCTTCCCCCGCAGTCGGCGGCAGGCCATACTCCAGGGCGGTGATATAGTCCTCATCCATAAATTGCGCCTCCTCATCACCTGCTTCACGAAGAAAGGCCTGAGACATGAACCTATCTCTCTGCTCATCCGGATCATTCAACTCTGTAAAGGCGTTTGCTATCTCCTTCCCCCCTATAAACAGCTCGAACCTGTCCGTAATATCGTGGCTTTGATCACTCCTTCGAGAGAGGGGTGATATCTCAGTTGGATATCCAACAATAAACGTGGGGTCTATCAAACTCGGCTGCACCATTTGGTCAAATATCTTGGCAAGCACCTTTCCGTGACTGTCCCTTTGGGTAAGTTTTATATTATGGTCGCACGCAAAAGCAACGGCCGCATTTAGATCTCTAAAGACCTCTTCACTGACATTACCTATATCCCTTAATGAATCAAAAAGGGACATCCTTCTCCAGGGTGCGGTAAAATCTAGGCCTTTACCCTGGTATTCGATCTTATTGGTACCCGTGACCTCCTGCAGGATAAAATTAAAAAGTTCCTCGGTCAGCGTCATCAGGTCTTCATAGGTTGCATATGCTATGTAGAATTCAAGCATTGTAAATTCGGGATTATGCTGGACCGAGATACCCTCGTTCCTGAAATTTCGGTTTATCTCAAAAACCTTCTCCAGTCCGCCTACCACCAGCCTTTTCAGGTAGAGCTCGGGCGCGATCCGCAGATAGAGATGCATCCCCAGGCTGTTATGATATGTCTTGAAAGGTCTGGCCGTGGCCCCGCCGGGAACTGGCTGCATCATAGGCGTTTCCACTTCCAGAAAGCCCCTTTTAATAAAAAAATCCCTGAAACCTTGAATAATCTTGCTCCTCGTCACAAACACGTCCTTGACCCGCTCATTGACAATCAAGTCCAGATAACGCTGGCGGTATCTTGTCTCCACGTCCGTTAATCCGTGCCATTTTTCAGGCAAGGGTCTCATTGATTTGGACAGGATCTTTATAGCTTGGGCCAGGATAGTCAGTTCCCCGGTCCTGGTCTTGAAAAAAGGGCCCCTGATGCCGATAAAATCCCCTATATCCATAAATCCGAACAACCTGTATTGATCGTCCCCTATACTGTCCTTCCTTATGTAGGCCTGGATAAGCCCGCTCCCGTCTTTTATATGGATAAAGGAAGCCTTGCCGAACCCCCTTAAAGACATTATCCTGCCTGCTATGGAGAATACCGTGGCGTCTTTATCCAGGTCCTTCGCATCCTTTTCACCGAATCTTTCTATAGCTTCACGGGCGCTGATATCGGTATTATAACCCGCTGGATAGGGATTAATACCCAAGGACCGGAGTTCCTCAAGCTTTTTTCTTCTTTCTTCAATAATCGTGCCTGTTTTTTCCATAATATCAGAGGTTCACCCTATTGAAATCCTGCCACCTAAATACCTGCAGCCCATTCACCCGGATAATCTTAATGCCCTCTCATCCGGTTAATGAATACGTGAAGAAGTTGATGAGGGTTCTAGGGGTCAAGGGTACAAGCGTTGATTATCTTGTTTTGAATATTCTCACTAGAACCCTCGAACCCTTGACTCCTTCAATCCTAATCCATATCGTCTTGGTCTTACTTTGTGCGACGCCGGTACACATAAACAAGTTCGCCGCTTAAAAGAGGACCCCATTGCCCATATAGCACAAAATATTTAGATATCGTTAACTAGTGTACTCATTAACGAGTGGACCTTATTTAATTATTTTAATAAGTTGAACATAACCTCTTAATCTATATGGAGATGATAGTCAAGGCAAAATAGGTACCCTGATCCACCATTATAGATGTCACCTGCCATTCGACAAGCCGTTCGACAAGTTCACGGTCCCGAGCGAAGTCGAAGGGCATGGTGGCCCGGGTTATACCACAGTCCTGTGCTAATATGAATTATTCGCATGTTTGATTGTGGATCTTAGGGTATGGATCAGACGCCAGGATCATTCCCCTCGAAATATCCATGGTTGGCCCTCCTAAGATGGATAATGGTTGCCCCCCAGCCTGAAGGGCCCGGATCAAGCCCGAAATCCATTACCATGGGATGTCTTCTCAATATGGAATGAAGCCTGTCCCGGAGAATACCCTTCCCTTTTCCATGGATAATCCTTACCTGGTATATGTCGTTTTCTATGCAGGCGTTAAGATATTCTTCCACCAGGTCAGGGAGATCCCCGGGATCGAAGGTGTGGAGATCCAGTGTCCCGTCAATAGGTATACGGGTCACGTTGTCCTGGTTTTCGGCCATTCAGCCTCCATCTGATTTTGGCTAAAACATCTTCCCTGGATTAAGAATGCCATTGGGATCGAATAGTCTCTTAATCTCCTTCATCCACGCCAGGCCTTTCCCGTGTTCCGCCTCCATAAATCTCCTTTTTCCTATGCCCACCCCATGTTCCCCGGTGGCGGTTCCGCCCAGTCCCAGGGCCTTTGATACCACTCTCCCATTTATCCCTTCAATGACCGCCCATTCCTTTTCATCCCCTGTCCTGCCCTCAATGGCCACATGCAGGTTTCCGTTTCCGGCGTGGCTGAACAGGTATATCGGTACCTCAGCCCTTTGTTTCTCTTCCATTACCATGGATATCATTTCTGGAAACGCCTTAATAGGTACGGCCACATCAATGGCCATATGGGAGCATCCCGGATGGCTACGCACTATCATCTCCGCCAGCCTATGCCTTGCCTCAAATATCCTGTCCCTTTCCTCCCTGCCCAGACCGGACCTGAACGCGAGCATCCCTGTGTCTTGACAGATGTCGTGTGTCATCTCAAGGACCTCTTCCAGACGCGCATTTGACGGGCCGTGATACTCCACAAAAAGCGTCGGGGATAATCCCAGCCCCAGGCCATATTCGCTGTTTATCAGTCCTACGCAATCAGGGGCCAGAAGCTCCAGGGCCGAAGGTTCCAGCCCTGACCTCATAATCTCGAACACAGCCTTTCCCGCCGAGTCCACAGAGGAAAAGGTTATAATCGCTGCCGAGGCATCGGCAGGGATCCCTATCAGCCTCACCGTCGCCCCCACAACCAGCCCCAGTGTCCCCTCCGAACCAACAAACAGATCTTTAAGGTCGTATCCCGACGAGCTTTTTGATGCCCGGGTGCCAACCTCGATCTGTTCACCGTTGGCC
>CAYUYB010000224.1:0-4952 GCA_964449025.1 uncultured Desulfobacteraceae bacterium | reverse complement strand
AAAAATCCCAAACTTTATTTCCGAGTTGCAAAGTATGTCCGGATTAGGAGTCCTATAGCTTTCATACTCTCGATAAAATACTTTCAGAACCCTCTCTTGATATTCCCTCTGCAGATCCCAAACTTCAATAGGTATGTTAAGTGAAGCAGCAATATTAACAGCATCCTTCAGATCTTCTTTGACATTACACCTCGGAAGATCTTCGTCAAAGCACTTTAAGTACACAGCCTTTAGCACAGCACTTTTGTCATGTAATAACATGGCGGAGACCGCGCTATCGACTCCTCCACTCAGGCCAATAAATATAGGTGTTTTAGTTTTTCTATCAAATGTTTGATGCATGTGTTAATAATGCCACTTAGCGATATATCATAATAAAGGGTGTTATTACATATACCCGCGGGCAAGGCTTAAACAATAAGGTAATCTATTCCCCGTATAAATCTATAAGCGCTTTGCGCGGCTATTGCGCCTTCCGCCGCAGATGTTACCTGTTGACGAAGATAGTTCGATGCATTGTTTAAATCACCTGCACAGAAAACTCCGTTAAGAGAAGTTCCCATACCGGCATCAACCTTAACATACCCTTTATCCGTTAAATCAAGCTGTAAAGCCTTTGCTAATTCGTTTTCAGGGATATAACCAATCTGAATGAAAACGCCGTCTACAGAGAGTCCTTTGCTTCCATCAAACTCCTTATCCAAATTAACACTTGTCACAATTTCCTCACCTTTTATCTCCAAAACATTTGTCTTGGGTATTTCGACTACATTCGGCCTAGTCCTTAGCCGTTCGACATAGAATGGCGTGGCGGTGAGTTTTGAACGATAGATAATATATACAACTTTTGCATGCCGAGACAGGTCAGAGGCACCTTCCACAGCACTATTCCCTCCTCCCACTACAGCGACTATTTTATCTTTGAAAAAAATCGCGTCACAGGTTGAACAGTAGCTTACACCCCTGCCGGAGAACTCCTGCTCGCCCAAAACTCCAAGTTTCTTATGATGAGTACCAGTAGCTAAAATTACAGTTTTTGCAAAATAGGCCACTTGACCTGTAGTTATCTTGTACTGACCTTCGTGCTCTTCGATCTCGCTAGCTATTTCAACTTTATACTCAGCACCTAATTTTATAGCATGATCAATAAAATCCTGCGCTAGCTTTTGTCCCGAGATAGAATAAATACCAGGATAATTCTCTACATCTAAGGCTTCTGTTATAAGTCCTCCCGGCATTGGCCCCCCAAGCATAAGAACCTTCATATTGTATCTGGTTGCATAAAGAGCCGCGGAACACCCCGCCGCACCCGCACCGACCACAACTACATCGCATTGATTGTTTCCTGACATGGGAATTATTTCTTGATTAAATTACTGTAACTCCCTTGAGAATAACACAAAATATTATCTATAGTAGCAGTAATGATTCTCTCTAGAGCTTCTTTTGTGTTAAAGGCATTATGAGGTGTAATAATAACATTGGGGAGGTAAGCCATCATATGGTTTTCTAGGGCAACCTTAAAGTCAACCCCTTCGTGTCGATCTGAATGTAGAAGTTCTAATTCTTCACTCAGAAATGATTCTTCTTCTAGAACATCTAAACCAGCCCCTCCAACCTTGCCGGATCTTAACGCATCAAAAAGTGCATCCGTTTCTACAAGCCCACCCCTAGCAGTGTTTATCAATACGACATCATCTCGCATTTTTTCAATAGCCTTCCTGTTGATCATATGGCGTGTCACATCATTGTATGGCACATGCAAAGATATGACATCCGAATTCGCGAATAGTTCGTCGAGTTCAACATATTCAAACCCCAACTCTTTAGACAAATCTTTCGCAGGGAATTTGTCATGCGCCAAGACATTCATCCCGAACCCTCTGGCGTATCTAACCATATACTGTCCTATATGTCCTGTCCCAATTATTCCTATGGTCCTTCCTTTTATATCCCTGCCGGTTAACCCTTCAGGCGTAAAAGAATTTTGCTTGACCCGCTCTTCTGCCTCAGGCAATCTTTTCATCAATGCCAAAAGAAGCATCATCGCATGCTCGGCTACTGTATTCTCACCGTAGCTTGGAACGTTTGCTACATCTATTTTCTGTTCTTTACAATACCCTATATCAATATGGTCGTAACCTGTTGAACGGGTCGCAACTAACTTCAAATTTCCAAATTTTTCTAATACTTCTTTCGTAACCCTAGATTTAATAAAAACAGAAATAACATCGGCACCTTTGTATCGTTCTACATTTGCAGAACTTAAAGTTTCCGCGCAGAGCTCAACCTCATATTTATCAAGTGAGCCCTTTATAAAAGGCTCTTCCCAGTCCTCAAAATCGAAAAAAACAATCTTGTTTATATCTTTACCATCGTTCTTATTTACCAAAGGGTTTATTGTAGCAGTTGAATCCATATCAAACTAAGAATATCACGCCTTAATTCTTTACACCAGTTCGTAGATATTTCTGATAAGTCTTATCATTTTGAGCCTTTTCTTCCAGCATACTTCTTAGGAATGTCGATCTGGGCAGACCTTTTTTTTCCGCAGCCCAGTCCAAATAAGATTCGAGGCTTTGGGGTACTAAAAAATTAAATTTGCGAACTCCGCTACCTGTCAAATCTGCAAATATTTTCTCAACAGCTTTCTTTTCCCCTCTTTTTGAATATTCAATGAATCTAACCAAATGCTTCCCATCACCTACTACAACAGGAAAAACTTTTTCTCCATCTCTTACTCTACATAATATGTAAACCGGAATGTTAAGATGCACAGCTTCTCCAAGCAAATCGCCTGTTTGTTCAAAATTTCCATCCGATACATCAGCAACCATAATATCAATTCCTCTTAGCGCACTCCCATCCTGGTATTCCAAAAAATTCCACCCTTCTTTTTTACATAACCTACACAGAGTCTTATAAAGCGAACTATTATTATTTCCATGAAACAGAAGATTCATACAGATATTCTAAATGAAACCCGAACTTTAATAAAGTGCCTTTGCCATGTAGAATAAAATCGATGTCAAAGAAAACTCCAACTGCTAGAAGCATTATCAACAAACTTCATTCTCGATATGATGAACCTGAAATAGAACTCGAAAACTGGTCTAATCCCATAGAACTCATGGTAGCCGTTATTTTAAGTGCACAAGCTACTGATATCGGAGTTAATAAGGTCACATCAAGACTTTTTCAAAAGTACAAAAGCATAAAAGATTTTGCCAATGCCGATTTGAAAGAACTTAGGCCTTACATTTCCTCCATTAACTACTACAAAACCAAAGCAGAAAGAATTATTAAAGCCTGCAAGTTTGTTATAGACAATTATGATGGCCGACTCCCTCCGGATATAAATAAACTGATTAAAATCCCCGGGATTGGAAGGAAAAGCGCAAACGTAATTCTGCACGAAGGATTAAACAATTCTCAGGGGATAGTAGTTGACACACACATTACAAGAGTTTCTCATAGGCTAGGCCTGACCTCTTATAATAACCAAAAAGACGCCGAAAAAATTGAGGCAGAACTTAAAGATATTGTTCCTAAAAATGAATGGAAATTTTACTCAAGCGCAGTAGTTTTACATGGGAGATATGTGTGCAAAGCCAAAAATCCGGAATGTGGAGAATGCATACTGAATGATATCTGCCCTAGTGCTTTTACATATTAGCTGCCGCGATTTGTCCAGGCGGTTATTCACAAAGTACCACCGCTTCGCCAGATTCATCCGCATGATACTCACAAGTTTCCCCTTCTGCAGAACCTGAAGCAGGCGCTCCCAGTAATTCAGCTACACGACTTTCCAGATCACCATAATTTTGCAAAACGACTCTTTCTGTCTCGCCGTTATACACAATAAAAAAAGTAGGTGTGCCGGAAAGGTTAAATTCGCGGGCAACGTCAGCATCTTCTTGAACTTTTTGCGAAACATCGGCTGAACCTAAATCAACCTGAAACTGATCAATATTAGGGCCGATTCACTGGCGCGAGCGGTGGGAATTGCATAAGGACATTCAAAATCTGAAAATTCTACTATAGTTAATGGTACTTCTGGATTTCCTCTAATATGAGGGTCGGAGCCAATGACACCGGAGGGTTCAGAGGTGGATTTACCGGTAAAAGAAGTTAGGAAAATAACAGCCGTAATAATGATTGTTATGCCTGCTATTACAGCAAAAATGAGCTTGTCGGTGTTCATGGGGGTCAGTGTATCATATAATAAACAGACATTCGCGGGGTGTGGCGCAGTTGGCTAGCGCGTACGATTCGGGTTCGTAAGGTCGTGGGTTCGAGTCCCACCACCCCGACCATTCAAGACTTTCTGGAATTTATTGCGAATGCCATGATTCCCACTTCTTAGCCGCCACGATACAACCACCAGACAAAACACAATCCACGCCGACAGCACACACCACAAACACCACACCTGCAGGATAAAAGCCTCTACCCAGGTGAGGTGGGTGGCAAATATGAGACCAATAAGAGACCCAATTAATAATAGTCGATACATTTTAAGAATAATCAAACACAGAATAAGCAAGTAAAACGCAATTCCCCAAACGGATACCGGGATACCCAGAAGATACGCATAGGTCGAATTATTTACTTTCTCGCAGGATGAAATTCCGCATAGGTAAGGGGATTCAGTTACTTTTATGGTAGCCAAATAGATTGAATCGATTAATCCAAGAAAAGCCAAACCTATTCCCAGTTTTCTGAGTAGCACTTTGATATTTTACACTGAATTACATCCTTGTCATAGTTTTACATTTTTTCGACTTTTGGGGAAGGGGTTCTCCTCCGAAAATTTCTAAAAATCGGGGGAGACCCCGAGGGAGACTAAAATTTTCAAAACGCCCCCTACTCTATATTTTTTAAAATTTTCCTATGTACAAACTTAATTTAGCATTAATTTAGGAAGCGCTTATTCCAAAACAATAACATCA
>CAYUYB010000223.1:0-4960 GCA_964449025.1 uncultured Desulfobacteraceae bacterium | reverse complement strand
TTGATCACTGCATAGTATTCGAGATTATCTTTTTGTTTCATAGCGATACCGAACGTGGAGTTTACCGGCCCGCGCGGCGAAGCCGTAGTGGGTCGGGTAGAACGTTTTGTTAAGGATTTTTTTGTTTTTCCAGTAAGAAAAAAACTCCATCCCAAATAGTGTAAACATGATCATTGTTAACTTTTATTATCAGTGATCCAGGAGCAATCCAATTATCTGGGCAACCTATAACAATAATCTCAACTTTTTCACCTTCTAGACCTAATTCTTGAAATGAAGCTCGAAACCTGAAATGGAAATCGTCTTTGTCACATATCTCTGTTTTATAAACGGGCTTTGAGCATTCATCATCACGAAAAGATGCTCGATTTTTTGAGTATATTGCTTTGTTGCCATACCATGTCTTCGCCTCCTCAAGATCCATCGCGGAAATACCCACGAATTTCGAATCAACTACAACCCAAGTTCCATAAATAGATTCAGAGGCATAGACAGAGGTTGATAATAATAAAAAAATAATTAGTAAATATTTCATATTTGAATCCTTAACGTAGAACTCACCTGCCTGGATGGGGCGCAGCCCCTGATAGGTCAGGTGCAGTGACGGGTTAGCGATTTTTTAGTATTTTGCCCAGTATTACAGATTCATTGTCCGAGTTCAGCTTTGATTCCGGCTATCATTGTGGTCGTCCAGTCTTGACCTGTAATTTGAAGTCTTGACCGCTTCAAACTTTGTACCTCGACTGTATAAACAGGGGCACCATTAGTTGTAGGCCGCACGAAGATACCTACGACCTCTCCCCATGTAGCCATGCCAGCGCCCTTCTCTGCTTTCAAGATTCCAGCTTCTTTATTACTTTCAACGATCGTTAAGCTGCGGGTCGCTGTCCTCACTACAGCTTGCCAAATTCCATCATAGCTCTTTCCACGAACTTCAAACGTTGATCCACCGCTCCCAGGTTGTAGACTCCCAATGGTTGCACATCCTGTAATCAATAAACCAATAGCCAAGCAAGTTATCCAACGCCTCATTGTTTGTGCTCCTTTCTCGCTAACGCCCACAATGAGAGGCTTTTTAATGCGGAGCGAGGAACGAGCGTAGCTTTAAAAAGTCCTGCTCAATTGTAATGTTAAGTGGTCTTGGTTAAAAAAAAGGTAATTTTGATGCGTCATTTAATAAAATGCAATTAGACAGCCACATTTAAAGCTTGCTCGACAGGCTTTGGTAGATCGATCGAGATAAAAAAATCAGCGGGAAATAAGTAATCCTCACCAGATTCGTCAATAACCCGAATCATCTGGTGATCGGCTGCAAGATCATCCTGAACCACCTCATAAATTTTCCGTAATTCTAATGACGCTGCATAACCTTTGTTCTTAATACAGACAACAAACAATTTTTTAGAGTTATTTTGTACCATTATAGTTTCTATTCTATTTTCTTTATTTTCATATCTTTTCGTCCAATACCATGTGCTTCATACCAGTGTAACTCAGCTTTATATATTATACCATCAGAAAAACGAATTGTCGCCTTTCCTTTCATTTTTCTCCATCGTCCGGAGCCATAGCTTTTTCTTAGGCGGCTAATCTCTCGAATCGCATTACCCACCGCAATCGTTTCAATTTCAGTAATATTACTGATTATTTCAAAGGGTGTAAACATATGAGGTTTTATACCACTTAACGCGCACAATGAGCGGTGCAAAGGGGGCTTAATAATTTTAAGAAAAAGACAATATTTCGCTTTACTGCGTGTGTTGTCCAGCAGCACGCCTCTTTGCATCCGCCTCAATTGTGTTGTTGGGTTTCTCAATTTCGAAAGTGCGCTCAAATATTTTTGATTTTGCATGTTTAAAATCTGTTCTGCCCTTCCAAAATAGCAAAATCACCGCAATAACAGTAATTACGACAAGTGCGGTTTTAAAGACATCAAATTCCCGGTCGGGTGATACTGACCCAATAGCTTTCAAGAATAAAATTAGCCAAATACAGGAAACAAAAAGGCCCAGCATTTGATTTATTTTTGTAACAGAAAAAGTGCCTGGGGATGTCAGAAAGCCTTTTTTAGTGTCCATTGCAATATATTTATACAACGGACCTAAAGTCATGTCTTCTAAAAGATCAACATGGCGCTCCCAATTGCATTGCCAGAATTTACTTCCACGATTTACTAGATACCAAGCTACTGAAAAAATCAGTCCTAAAGAAGAGAACAACAGCGAAAGCCAGGGCTCACTAGATAAGGATGTCTTGTAAGTTAAAGCGTATCCTGCAAAAGCGGCTGCAATGAATGCCCAAAAATAGGTTGCGCGTGTCCAATATAGGCCAATTTCAAGCTTTCGAATATCCAGATCTGCAGCAAGCGCGCGCCCTGCGCGAGTATCTGCCTCTTTTGTATTTGACCCCCCATCTGGTTCTGAAAAGGACTTTTTATATTCTTCTTCAGTAATGTATTTCGGTTTTTTAGAATCCATCAATATTTATACCCCTGATACGCAAACCCAACGCAGCGCTTCAGCCGCGCGGCTTTTTGCGTCGGCTGAATTAGCCTTGTTGGGCCTTCCAGCTTTTTAACGGCTTTTTGGTCACGTTTTTAATAGCCAATACGCCGATATTTGTTGGCCTTTCGAATCATGCTTGTTACAGGCCATTGCCGTTTATCTTGAGGCAAGTATATCCGTTTGTTCAGATGATGTTTGAATTCCTCTATGCCTCCATCCAGGTTTAGGGTCACGAGTTGAAGCTCCCGCGCAGGATTGATTTTCATTTCATAGTTTTCATCAAGATAAATCAATCCACCATCATAGGCTCGGTGATAAGTCGGGGAAAGAGCAATGCCATTGCGTATATCGTCAATAGTCTCTTCAGCCTGAACCGGGAGGACATGCGCTGCCTCCACGAGCCGAAGCTGCATTCTGGTAACAGAGCACCTGTTATCGTAGGCATGGAGTACCTGCTGCCTGAAGGAAGCTGATCGAGCCCAACGGGACACATTGGAGAGAATTCTCTGACGTTTCGGGATAAGTCTGGCGATTTCTTTCTTTGAAATTTTTTCAGACGCAGATGCCTTGGACAGGAGATTGTACATAGCCGCGTTCTTGCCTATGCGGTGGAGGTCTTCTGCATTGGCTATATAGTTCAACATCTGATCAGGCCGTATTCCAACGGCAATTTCCTGATTTGTTTTTCTGTCAAATGCAAGACCATCTTCCAAAGCTCTATGTATGCACTTGATGTCGATCTGGACCGACGGAGATCCGGCGGTAAATAGACTGTGACGAGTCAGATCAAAGCCTGCGAACATTTTTAAATTTGGCTCATATCCAAGCAACAAGGTGTAACCTTTGGAATTGAGAACAAGAGGTGAGGAGACGCTTGTCATCTGGATCCTGTATTCATCGGGTAGATTCGGTCTTCCTCCATGGGTCAATGTCCAGGCATATACCCAAACTTCAATTCCTCCGGTTTCGGTTTCTACGATAAATCTACGGGGATGTTGGCGAATGGGTGATATGAGGATCCCAGATGCGGCTGAATCCTGAAAAGCATCGAGGATAGCATTTACAAGCTTGGAAGAATCAATTGCGGGCATGGCTTATATCCTATTTCATTTCTTGGATTTATTTTTTCTTTGTTTGGCCTCGGGTTTCAATTTGGACCTATAAGTGGCTCTTTTCTCGGAGACGGTTGCAGTTTGATCTCTACTATCCGGATCGGTGTACTCATTATTTGGGCTTATTCGCCTGCTCTGACCTCCATCTTCCGGTAGATGATCTTCTTCCAAACGATGCCACATTGCGGAAGGATGATAAATTTTGTAAAAAACGTCTTTTGGGTGGGAATTTTCAGGCATATCTGGGAAAAGCGTTACTTGCCCGTTGTTGTCAAAACGACCTAGGGCACCAGCAAGATATTCCTCAACAATGTCGCAGCAGATCCATTTTCGCTTCAACCTTTCAGCAACTTCCCCTGTCACACAACTACCGGCAAAGGGATCAAAGATCAGATCTTTAGGATCGGTTAGCATGCGCATAAAGAACTCAGGTACTTCACCCGGAAAACGGGCGGGGTGTTGTGGTAACCCTTTTTCCTTACAATATCTTAGATAGTACGAGTTGCTTTCCGTGTTCGGAACTGCAAGAAGATTCGGTGGGATCGACGCCTTGTTATTGATGCTGAACTTGGTGCTGATATCATGCCCGCTAGGTCGTTTTTTCGCTTTATAACCGTTCTTGAGTAAGTTCTTCATAGAATCACTATATGGAGAAAGCACACGGCGATTGCTGGCCCGTGGCCAGGGAGACTTAGAAAGCCACCAAACGCAGTTAACGGCATCCTTGACGCGGACCCTGCGGACAGTAACCCATTCAGCAGGCGTCGGCAATTTGGAGGGGTTCCACCAGAATATTTCTTGGGCCAAGTGAAAGCCGAGATCCTTGCATAACATTATGAGCAGTTCGAAGTGATAAAGGCTTCGGGTGGGTTGACCGCGGTTCCAAGCACCACCGATGTCAATAACAAGGGAACCATGGGGCTTTAAAATACGATGGAACTCGAGACCGAAAGGGTGAAACCACGTTACATAGTTTTCAGCATCGACATTACCATAAGTCTTTTTTCGAACCAATCCAAAGGGAGGGCTCGTCATAATGAGATCGACAGACTCGTCATCAATTTCGGTACGCATAAACTCCAGCGAGTCCACACAGTACATTCGACCAAGTTTGGTCTCATGAAATGGCTGAATTTTTGAATCTTTTTTCATCACGATATCCTTACACATTCAACGTTAAAATAGGAGCTATTATCTTTGGGCGCTTCAAATCTATGTCAGCAAAATAATCCTTTATAGTCTGTTGGCCCAACGCCGGTAATCAGCCGCGCGGCTTTTTAGCGTCGGCTGAATTAGCCTTGTTATAACCTGTTAATGATTCAAAAAGCTCTCTCTCCTTTTTAT
>CAYUYB010000222.1:0-5024 GCA_964449025.1 uncultured Desulfobacteraceae bacterium | reverse complement strand
ATGAGATCATGAATTCCATCGGACCCATATCATCTACGATAAAGACCATAAAGGACCTTCTTAGCCGTGACGGAAGGAACGAAATAAAGACCCTGAAGCAGCTTGACCAGGCGATCATTGAAGACACCTACAAAGGTCTCGGGATCATCGAGGAACGAAGCGACGGCATGATGGACTTCGTGGAGCGGTTCAGAAGCCTGACCCTTCTGCCGAAGCCGGATTTTACCAGCTTTCCCGTCAGCAGCCTTTTCCATGATATTATCCGTTTGCTGGACAACAGGATTAAAACCTCCGGGGTGAAAATAGATAACGAGATAGTTCCCCCCGAGCTGAACCTCCATGCGGACAAGAACCTCACCGGACAGGTGTTGATCAACCTAATCAATAATGCCATCCAGGCATTGGAGGGAAGGCGGGAAAAGAACATCATGTTAAAGGCTTTTTCATTCGGCGGGGATAAGGTTTTTATCCAGGTGGCAGATAACGGTCCCGGTATTACCCATGATAACCTGGACAAGGTGTTCATCCCCTTTTTCACAACGAAAGAGGAAGGTAGCGGCATAGGGTTAAGCATTTCGCGCCAGATCATGCGGAAGCACAACGGAACGCTGCAGGTGCAGTCTAAACCGGGCGAAACCATATTTACGCTAAAATTCTGAGCTTTTCTGCAAACCAATATTCACGTAACATTTTGTAACAAACAAATTATAACATATAAAATGTAAGTCATATTAGCTGAAACTTATTTCAATACCATATTAAAACACATCAGCTTTCCTCCCGTGCCCGGTCCAAAATTGCCTTCAAACATCTGTCAGCTGTCTTCCCGTCCCATAGTTCAGGGCGCACGGGCTTACGTTCGGATTGCAGAGTATCGAGGTATTCCTTTCTGATCTTCTCCACATTGTTACCTACAAGCACGCTTGCTCCGCCGTGTTTACGCAGTGTAACAGGCCTTTCGGTGTTCCAGCGCAGTGTGAGGCAGGGAGTGCCCAGCACAGTGCATTCTTCCTGCAGTCCGCCGCTGTCGGTCAGCATGATCGTGGCATCCATGTTCATACGCAGCATATCATGATAGCCCAGTGGGTGGAGCAGCACTATATTTGGGGTAGACGTCACCCTGTCCCACAGGCCAAAAATTTCCAGTTGTTTTTTTGCCCTCGGGTGTATGGGCCAGTAAAGGGTCATGTCGCCGGCCACCTCCTTACACAGGAAATTCACGATAGGCTCCAGCACTTCCTTTTGGTCAACGTTTGATGGGCGGTGCATGGTCATCAGGGCAAATTTTTCAGGAACAGCATATCGCCTTGTTTCATCCGCATTCAGGATATTCCTTTTAATGATATCACCCGGACTGAGGATGGCAGCTTTCTCCCTGTTTTCCTCAAGGGTATCGATCATAATATTTCCGGCAAAACGTATGCGGTTTTTCCCTGCCCCTTCCTGTTCCAGGTTTTTTATTGATATCCTGTCGGGAGTAAGCAGCAGGTCTGACAGGCGGTCGGTCACCAGGCGGTTGATCTCCTCAGGCATGGCCATGTCGCGTGAGCGTAGTCCGGCTTCTATATGGCACACCCTGACGCCTTCTTTTTTGGCTGTCACCGAGCAGGCCAGGGTGGCATTCACATCACCCACCACTACTACCCAGTCGGGGTGTTCCGCCTGCAGCACTTTTTCGAAAGCGATCATGGTATTACCCACCTGTTCGGCATGGCTGCCGCTCCCCACGCCCAGGTTTATATCAGCCGCGGGTATGTTCAGATCTTCAAAGAATTGTTTCGACATACGGTCATCATAGTGCTGGCCCGTATGTACGAGGATATGGTTCACAGAGTCAGGATGCGAACGGTTATGCCGGCCTATGGCCCTGATAAAGGGGGCTATCTTCATGAAGTTGGGGCGTGCGCCCACCACAGAAATAATTTTCATAATTAACTCTTCTTGTTTTAACAGGTAAAAAAGGCAAACCTCATCAATACTTTTTATTTTTCAAAATATTTTTTGACCGGCGGCCTGTTTCCGAATACCAACTAACCCTTAAACCCGCGGCAGCAAGTTTCCCTGCCCCTCCCCGAAGCCGTAAGCAAATCCCCTCCCGGGAGGGGCAGGGGTGGGTCCTATTTCTAATTCTAAATCAGAGTATTGAAATATATAATCTTATAACAAAAATTCTTCAATATTATTCGGATGGATAATTTTAAAATCTGCATGGGGATATGCCCTTATAAACGATTTAGATACTTTTACATTTTTAGCAGGATTCCATTTAAATTCATAGGCATTTAATGTCTCACCTGTTTCTTCTATATAGTCAATTTCCTGATGTTCGGAAGTTCGCCAAAACCATCCGTTAATCCAATTTTCATCATATGAATTTTTCTTCAACCTTTCAGCAACAAGAAAATTTTCCCATAATGCCCCTATATCTGTCCTGTTTTCTGCTATTGTAAAATTGGATATTAAAGCATTACGGATGCCAAGGTCAAAAAAATAAATTTTCCGGCTAAACTTTAATTCATTTCTCAGGTTCCTGCTGAATGACCCCAGCCTGAAAACAACATAAGCTTGTTCAAGCAGTGTAATATATTTTTCCGTAGTCTTATTGTCAAGGCCGCATAACTGGCCTAACGCGTTAAATGATACCTGTGTTCCAATCTGGTAAGCTATAGCCTGAAGAAGCCTGACAATTTTTTCAGGCTTTTTAATATTTTCAAGCATCAGGATATCTTTATATAAATAGCTATCAGTTAAAAGTTTAAGAATATTTTTTTCTTCTCCCGGGTGATTGATTACATCGGGGTAATAACCATAGACAAGGCGATGATTTATGGATCTTTTTTCGGTAAGGAATCCATGATGATTTACCAGTTCCTTAAATGAAAGAGGATACATTTTGTATTCCCATTTTCGGCCTGTCAGTGGTTCATTCAGATTATT
This sequence comes from uncultured Desulfobacteraceae bacterium, assembly GCA_964449025.1. Taxonomy (GTDB): domain Bacteria; phylum Desulfobacterota; class DSM-4660; order Desulfatiglandales; family HGW-15; genus CAYUYB01. Next base: position 2,087 of record CAYUYB010000222.1, on the reverse strand, counting down.
TGATAATTCAAACGAAGAACTTCCTGTAGCAATCAACTGAACTTCCTTAATATAATCTGTTATTAGTTTCAAACGCAGGCCTGTTTCAGGAATTAACTGGGCCTCATCAACTATTATAATTTTTTTATTACCAAAATAAAGGCGCAGCCTGTCGGCGGAAGGTGATTCGAACAAAGCCTGAACATCCGGGCTGTCTCCCGTAAGCCAAAGGACATCTTTATTTTTAGAAAATATTTTTTCCAATAAAGTAGTTTTACCAACCTGGCGTGCTCCTAATAATATAATAGCTTTTCCTTTATAAATTTTGCCGGATATTTTATGTTCAAGTATACGATTAATCATCATCTATCTTTAAAAAAATAAAAATACATTATTTGGGATTTAAATCCTAAAATATGTACATTTTTTGGGAATTTGATCATGGAAATTAGTCAGCACACTGCCGCAAGTCTCCCGGCTCCACACTGCCATATGTCTCCCGCCCCCTCCCCGAAGCCGTAAGCCAATCCCCTCCCGGGAGGGGCAGGGGTGGGCCCCTTATCTGCCGCGAGTCTCGATTCCTCCGCTGCCGCAAGCATCCCAACCTCTATTGCCGCAAGGCTTTTGCCTTACCCGTCCTCTCCTGTCCCACTGATGCATATCCCGGCGCTGCCGCCGGTGAATGCTTCAGGGCACAGGCTGGCTGCAAGTCTCTGACTTGTGGCTTCAAACCTCAGCACACTGCCGCAATTCTCCCGGCTCCACACTGCCATATGTCTCCATGCCCCTCCCCGAAGCCGTAAGCCAATCCCCTCCCGGGAGGGGTGGGGGTTGGTCCCTTATCTGCCGCGAGTCTCGATTCCTCCGCTGCTGCGAGTCTCCCAACCTCTACTGCCGCGAGTCTCCCGGCTTGTGGCCGGCACAGGCATATTTGAAAAGCCGGTTTTCTTAGAACCTCCCTAAGCGTAGTTTGCAACTACGCTTTTATATTTTATTGATTCTCTTATTAAGGTTATATTCTTAATAATTAACCGTTTATTCCGGCCCGGCTCGATTGCAACTCTGTCACTTTTCCGCCATTTCACCAAATAATTACTATTTTTGCAGCAAATAAACAATAGCAACATGCCAATAAAACAGTTCAAAGGGAAAACCTTACTTATTACCGGCGGTACGGGTTCATTCGGCAACGCAGTGTTACGCAGGTTTCTCAATTCGGATATCGGGGAGATCAGGATCTTCAGCAGGGATGAGAAGAAGCAGGATGACATGCGGAAAAGCCTGAACGATCCGAAAGTAAAATTTTATATCGGTGATGTAAGGGATCAGCGGAGCGTTGAGTATGTGATGAAAGGAGTTGACTATATTTTTCATGCTGCAGCACTTAAGCAGGTTCCTTCATGTGAATTTTTCCCCGTGGAGGCAGTGAAAACAAATATTTTGAGTACTGAAAATGTGCTGGAATCAGCCATTGCCAATAAAGTAAAAAGAGCAGTTATCCTCAGTACCGACAAAGCCTGTTACCCGATCAATGCCATGGGTATGTCAAAAGCCCTGATGGAAAAAGTGATGATCGCCAAATCACGTGAGACCGGGAATGGCGATACCGTGCTGTGTGGCACACGCTACGGCAATGTTATGGCCTCCCGCTGATCGGTCATCCCGCTGTTCAGGCAACAGATACTAAAGAAAGAGGATCTGACCATTACCGACCCTGAAATGACACGCTACATGATGACCCTGGATGATGCGGTGGAACTGGTACTTTATGCATTCACCCATGGCAAGCCGGGTGATATGTTCGTCCAGAAATCCCCTGCTGCCACTATCGAAGTGATGGCACAGGCCATGATCGAACTATACAGGTCAGGTAGTAAGATCAGGATCATAGGAACACTCCATGGAGAAAAACTTTTTGAAACCCTGGTAAACCGCGAAGAAATGATCAAAGCGCGGGACCTCAAAAATTATTACCGTATCCCTGCCGATGCATGCGACCTGAACTATAATTTATATTTCAGTGAAGGTGAAGGCAAGGTATTGCAGGTGGAAGTATAATACTCCCCAAAATTAAGACCACTGGTTAAGTTGAAAAAATAGGTTTAATT
>CAYUYB010000221.1:0-5030 GCA_964449025.1 uncultured Desulfobacteraceae bacterium | reverse complement strand
ACCCGAGCGGACCTTCTGCACGTCACTTGAAGATCAGCCCTATATCCTCTTCGACGGCCGCCTCTTTAATAGAAGAGAGAACGGTCAAAGGGACATAGAACTGTTCAGGGATTTATATGAAAAATACGAGACGGATTCTTTTAAGTACCTGGACGGCAGTTTCTCATGCGCCGTGGTGGAGAAGGATGAAGAGGTCATCCTTGCCCGGGACCATGTGGGGGCCAGACCCCTCTTCTTTGGCAGGAACAACACTACCTTTTATTTCGGCACCGAGATGAAGGCACTCAAGGAACACGTGCAATTCAATATCGAGGAATTGCCTCCGGGTCATATCTACAGCTCCAAGAACGGATTGCATCCTTTTGAGCCCTTTTCACCGGATGTGCCGGAAACCACGGACTTTAAAGAGGCAGCCAAAACGCTTAGAGAGTTGCTTATCGAAGCGGTCCGGAAAAGGATGGATGACGCGGATGCGGTATCCCTAAGCGGAGGGCTGGACAGCTCCATCGTTGCGACCGTAGCAAAGGAGTTCAATCCAAACATCCGCCTCTTCACCGGCACGGTCCAGAAGACTCACGGGCCGGACCTGGAAAACTCAAAAATCATGGCCGACTTTCTGGGTCTGGAGCATCACATCTATGAAATCACGGAGGAGGACATAATCAACTTCCTCCCCAAAGCGGTGTGGTATCTGGAAAGTTTTGACGAAGATTGCATATCCGGGACCATCTCCAATTACTTCGTGTCCAGAATGGTTAAGGAATACTCAAACGCGGCACTGGTCGGGGAAGGTGCCGACGAATTGTTCGGGGGGTACCGCATGGTCCTCAAAAACCCCAAGGTCAAGAGCGACGAGCAAAGAGAACGCCTTGCCAAGAAGCTCCTGGATATCGCCTATAATACGGCCTTGAGACGCCTCGATCGTTCCTGGATGGCTAATGCGGTCGTTTACAAAACGCCCTTCCTTGACACCAGGGTGGTGGCCTTCAGCAGGACCATCCCCATGTCATGGAAGATACACGGAGAAAAACAGACGGAGAAATACATCCTGAGAGAGGCATTTCGAGACATGCTTCCCGAAGAGATAGCCAACCGCGAGAAGCTTCGCTTTGCCATGGGCACCGGTATGGACGACGTGATGGATGACCTCGTGTCCAATATCATTGACCCTGAAGAGTTGAAACACAGACCGAAGGCGGCCTACGGCCTCCCGTTCGCGTCCTTTAAAGAACTTTATTATTATGACGAATTTTTACAGGTCTTCCCCCCTTCTTACGAGCAGCACACCGTCCGGTGGGATCCGTTTAAGTAATGCCTCGGAAAAATGTTTAGAAAATATGTGCTGCTAAACGAGGCGCAAAATATAATACAAAATGGGAGGAACATTCATGGCTTTTCCCAAAAAGTCTAAATACATCATCATCGGGGCCGGTATTCATGGGCTGAGCACCGCCTATCACCTGGCAAAGGAATTGAAGGCCCGGCGGAAGGGTTCCGGAGAAGATATCTTGGTGATTGATAAATCCGCTATCGGCGCCGGCGCATCCGGGATCGCCTGCGGTGTTATTCGTAATAACTACTACCAGCCTGCCATGCAGGAACTGATCGCCCACAGCGTGGATCTGTGGCAAGAAGATGCCGAGGGTTACGGTTATCTTCCCGTTGGCTACATGCAGATTTCTCCGGAGCCCATGCATGCGGGCGTAACTGAAATCTTTGAGCGACAGAAAGATATCGGCTACCAATCAGAGTTCGTGGAGGGTGAAAAGGACTGCCTCAACTACATGAAAAAGAACATATTCGACGACTGGCAGGCCAGGAACATTACCTCCGTATTGCATGAAAAAAGAGGAGGCTACGCCCATAACGCCAAGGCCCTCTATCGATTGGCCGACAAGGCCGAGGCTGAGGGGGTACGCATTCTGTCTGGAACCGAGGTATCAGGCCTGGAAATCAACGATTGTGTCACGGCGGCAGAAACCCAGAAAGGCCGAATCGAATGTGAGTATATGGTAATCTGCCCGGGACCTTGGGTCAACAATTTCTGGGAGATGCTGGGGTTACCACATAAGATTGATGTAAAAGATCTGGAGGGGAATATCCACAGGGATGTAAAGATGTGGACATACTGGTGTCTCCAGGAGGGTACCATCGGCGTTAAACCATCCTTCGGCATGGATAGACAGGGTAAGATGCCGCCCGTTATCCACGTGGACACGGATGCCCCCCTTTATTCCAGCGAAAACGGCTCTTTAATTACCGATGAGATGTGGGGCATATACTACAAGCCGGATTTTAATTTCAACGGAATCCAGGGAGGTAGCACACCCTACCTGGTGGATAAGCAAGAAGTCAAAGTGGATCCCTATGGGGTTGATTCCCCTGACTTTGTTGTAGGCCCGGAGTTTGCGCATATGTGGACATCCGCTCTGGCCCACTGTCAGAAGAGATATGAGGACAAGTACCTCCTCTACAGGGATGAACCATCCGGCGGGCTGGGTGCGTTCAGTCCTGACAACTTCCCTGTTTTCGATGTTATGCTGCAGAATTGTTATATGATCGCAGACTCCAGCCACGGTTACAAGATGATCGGCCTTGGGAAGCTGGTAGCCAAGGAAATAATGGGTCAACCACAGGCCCTCTTGAAGCCCTTTCGTTATGATCGCTTCAAGAAAGGTGAATTGCTTCCGGAGTCGGCAAGTCCTTTTCCCTGGAGCTGAAATAAGACGTGTTACCCCAAATCATTTCGCCTTTGATACGGTTGCAGAGGCCCGGGGAGAAATCATAAGTGAACAATGAACATTGTAGATGACGCATATTTGCAGGGCATACACCGGGACGCCCTCCGGGTGCTGGAGGAGTTGGGGGTGAAATGCAGATCTTTAGAGGTCCGGCAAATATTCGAGGATACCGGTCTGGCTGCCTATGACGAGACCACGGGACATATTCACGTGCTTTCACCATTAGTGGAGCAGGCCCTGAACACGGCACCTAAAAGGGATCAGTACTGGATACCGGAGAACGCCTTCGGGGTGGGCGGCACGGCGCCTTTCGTGTACGACGATCATTCAGGAGAACTTGTTGAGCCCACCTTTGAACACCTTGCCAAGATAGCCAAGACAGTTAATGACGCTGGCGTTGTGCAATTCATGGCACGAGGAGTCCTCGTAAAGAATCAGGAAGTCAAGGTCATGGACACCATCATCGAAAGATGCCATAAACCGATTTACGTGGCCGCCGTCACGGAGGAGGGTATTGCCAGGGCAAAGGAGATCCACCAAACCAGGGGGCTTATTACCATACAGTTCTCCATCATCAACAGCCCTTTGAATATCATTGAGAGCATGATCGAGCCTTTTCTCGCTTGCGTTAGGAACGGGCTTCCTATCTATGTTTCAACCATGCCTATGGCGGGTCTCTCTGCGCCATACAGCATGTCGGGGTTGCTTACCCTGACCCACGCAGAGGCGCTTTTCGGCATCACCCTGACCCAACTCGTAAACCCCGGCTTAATGGTGGTCCATGCAGGGCTCCCCTCAATAGCCAATATTCGGAAGAATTACGCCGTTGATCTCGGGCTCGCGTCACACAATATCGCCAATCTGCTTATAGAGAAGGTAAACAAACTCCTGGGAATCCCTTCCGTTCAGACAGCCTGCACCACAAGCCAAGACCACCCTAATAAAAAATCCGAAGAGGATGCGATAAAAGGTTACGGCTTAATGAAAAAATACGGTTTTCATCAAATGAGACATTCCTTCGGGTTCTTGCGAGAGCTAATCTCCTTTTCAATAGGCAAGCTAGACAGGCATATAGAGCTTTGCGAAGAGACAGGTCCGGACAAGGCCCCGGAGTTTGAGGTGGACGCGTATGATCCTGAGGCCTTTGAAGCGATCATGAGAAATGGCAGCCGGGCCAATTACATGAGAGATGATCATACCCTGCAGAATACAGGGAGGGTATTCCTAAAGTAATTTCTCTATCTCATCCAGTATATCGGTTATGTGATATGCGGTACCGTAGTTGCCGGTGGTACTCAAGTCGTTATCTATAACGTCCAAAAATAATTCAATAGCGTATCCTTGAATAATCCCCACAACTTCGCCATGTGAATTAACCACAGGGCCTCCGGAAAAGCCTTTCTTAAAACCCCCTTCACAGATAAACCCATAAGTTATGGGTCTTCCTTTACTATCCCGGCCTGGAGGATTGAGGAGTTCGAGATCCACGTGGTGGATAATCAAATCTGTTTTTCTGACTATGCCTTCATACAGGGTCAATCCATTAGAGGTCCCCGCGCCGAATATCCGATCCCCCTTCTTCACCCTCTTCCCGATTTTGACAGGGTTTCCGATCCCGCGTGGAATTTCAAATAACGCCAGATCAAGTCTTTCACTCAAGATAACCTTTGTGAGAGGAAATTCTATTCCCCCCGCCATATAGCCCTTCATCCTGTCGTCTCCCTCGAGCACGTGCCGGGCTGTTATGGCATAGCCGTCTTTTATTATTACAGCCGATCCGATTTTTGAAAGAATTCCACTTTTATCCTGTAAGCTGATATAGCTTTCCCGCACTGGAACAGGGGTAATGGAATCCTGTTCAAAGGGGGTGCGCGGGACACACGCAAACAGGATAAAAGCAGTTATGACAAAATATGAGTATTTCATGGCTTTTGGTCTTTGTTAAGAATTATCTGTCAAGATACCAGCCCAGGGCATATTCCGCCCGTCCATCGGAGACGGACTCCATAAGACTTCGTTCAATCACATCCGGTGAGGAAAAAGTGATATCCGAATACTTTGGGTCGGTCCATAACCTATACTCCTTTTTCCCGATCACCATAGAAGGAGCAATCTTGACCGTTACCATGTCTTCAATGGGAAGGCCCGCCATGGATGCCACTTCCGAGACAAAGGAAGAGCATTGATTGCCCAAAAGGGAAAAGGTTTCATAGTTATATTGTTCGGGGTCCATGAAATCCAGGATCCGGTTGAATTGCCTCTCTGTCAGGTCGACTTTTGCTGCATAAG
>CAYUYB010000220.1:0-5077 GCA_964449025.1 uncultured Desulfobacteraceae bacterium | reverse complement strand
CGAGCGAACGCGAGGGGAACAGGGAGGGGGTAGGCATCCCACGGCCGTAACCCCTAGAAATGACCAGCCCGGGAGATCCGGAACAAAGAAAAGGGACAGGCCTTCGATAAACTCAGGCCCGTGAGTCAGTCGAACGTCCTTCCGGTCACGGCCATTCTTTTTCAAGACGGGAACGGCATCTCATAGCTCACAGCTAATACCCCATAACCGATAACGAATAGCTAGCCGCTGATAGCTAACTCCTGATGGTGGATCAGTGCGCGTGTCCTCACAGGGGCTGAACCTTACTTCCTTCTTATCACAAATCCTAATTTGCCTATCATGTCTATATCTTTTAGCAGGGGCCTGCCTTCGGTGGTCAGATAATTCCCGGTCATTATGCCGCTGGCCCCGGCGTGAAATACCATCGGGTGCAGCTCTCCCAGGTTATACTGCCTCCCCCCGCATATGATAATCTCTTTGGCGGGAAGGAAATATCTGAAAAAGGCGATAATCCTCAGACAACGGAGGGGTGTGAGATTATTCAGGGACTCAAAAGGCGTGCCCTTTATGGGTGTCAAAAAGTTAATGGGGACAGAATCCACATCCAGTTCCCTTAATGCCGTGGCCAGTTCCAGGATATGGTCGTTGGTTTCTCCCATGCCGAATATGCCGCCCGAGCATACCTGGAGCCCCAGGCCTTTTGCCCGCAGGATAGTATCTACCCTTTCCTCATAGCCGTGGGTCGTGCAGATTTGATAAAAATAGCCCTTACCTGTCTCCAGGTTGTGGTGGTACCTCGTGACCCCGGCGTCTAATAGCGACTGGAGGTCACGCCTTTCAAGAATCCCGAGTGATGCGCACTTGCCGATCTTACCGGGATCAATTTCAGCCATTGCCTCCGCAACCGATTTTACCTCTTCAGATGGAAGACCTTTGCCCGTCGTTACAATGGAGTATCTGTTTATAGGGGTGTCACAGGCGTAGAGACCAATCCTTTTAAGACCGTCTTTGTCCATGAGGGGATACACGGCGGCGTCTGTGCGGGAGAACGCGGACTGAGAGCAAAACTTGCAGTCCTCTGAACATCTGCCTGATTTGCCGTTACAGATGGTGCACAGGTGAACCTCACGTCCGAAATAGAAATCCCTTATCATGTCCGCCCCTGGAAACAGGTTGAAGACCTCATGGTCAGGGATGGATAGGATATCCATATATACGCTATTATCAGGATATTTCCCTTCTATAATCGCTTGCGCTATGTCAAGGAGATCCTTTTTATTCATGGCAGTTATTCGTTATTAGTTATTGGTTAAATACGGCTGCGCCGGAATTCAAGATTCCAGATTCAAGATTCAAAATTCCGGATTCAACATCAAGTATTCAACCACTTTACCTTCTTATCTTGCCATCTTCTTAACTTCTTATTCTCTTTGCTATTTCCTCTATGCACTTGACCCCTCGACCCCTGGAATCGTTGGACCCTTGAAGTTTTCCCTAAAACACCAGGCCAGGGTCTCAGGATCAATCACAGGCAGAAACTCTATCTCGGCAAGCACCTTTACCTCGCCGTAGTCCTCGATGGCCTTGCGGTTTACCGGGTTCCTGGGCCCGTTCATCACCACGCCCGTGACATGAAGGCCCTCCCGCCTCAATCGCTCCAGGCTGAGCAGCGTGTGGTTGATCGTCCCCAGGGCGCTGGATGAAACCAGCAATACCGGGACATCCAGTCTCTTTATGAGGTCCGTCATGAAATCCCTTTCATTCAAAGGGACCATTACCCCTCCCGAGCCTTCGATGATAAGGCTTTCGGATTCTCCGGTCTCAGGGGCGGTGAACGCCTCCAGCTCGATCCTCACACCGTCATGGGCCGCTGACGCGTGAGGGGAAATGGGTAGCTTCAGCGTATAGGTCTCGGGACAGAAATGCTCTGCCGCCAACCCTGTCTTCTCGCGGACCCATTCGGTGTCGGTGATTCCCATGAGGCCGCACTGGATGGGTTTCCAGTACTTCCCGCGAAGGCCGGCCATGAGTATGGCGGACACCATGGTCTTGCCGATCTCCGTGTCCGTGCCTGTTACGAATAGGCGGGGCGGATCCTTGCGTCTATTTTCCATGCCTTTTCCTTTCCCGCCACTTTTTAAAGAGGGCGATAAGTTGTTCCAGGTGCCGGGTGGTATGTAATGCCGACAGGGATAAACGGATCCTGGACTCCCCGCTGGCCACGCTGGGATATCGGAAGGTGGTCGTGAAGATACCGTTCTCCTCCAGCCACCCGGAGAGATCCAGGGTCTCGTTTTCATCCCCGATGATCACTGGTATTATCTGGGTGCTGGATCTTCCGGTGTTATAACCTAGTTCATTAAGCGCCGCTCGCAGCATGTCCGCGTTTCGCAGCAGGTCTTGTCGCTCCTTATCCATGGCGGGGATGAGGTCGAGGGCCGCGTCTATGGAACCTATTACCGAGGGCGGAAGGGCTGTGGAATAGATCAGGCCGTAGCAGAAGTTTACGAGATACGCCTTGGTCTCTTTCGAACAGGCCACATAGGCCCCGAAGGAACCGCAGGCCTTGCCCGTGGTGCCCATCACCAGATCCACATCTTTACCGAAGGCCATGCCCATGCCCTTTTCCCCGAGGACGCCCACCGCGTGAGCGTCATCCACGATCAGGAAGGAATCATATCTTTCATTCAACTCCACGAGGGTATCGATGTCACTACGATCCCCGTCCATGCTGAACACGGATTCGGTGATCACCAGTATACGCGATACCCCTGTATCCCTGTTTTTCCTCAGCAGCTCTTCCAGGTGATTCATGTCATTGTGACGAAAGCGCTCTATATGACACCGGGCCAGCAGGCAACCCTGAATAATGCTGTTGTGATTGAGCCAGTCCGAAAGTATCACCGTGTCAGGGTCCGAAAGGGCGGGCAGGATTGAGATATTGGCCTGGAAACCGGAGTTCATGATCAGGGAATCCTCCCTCTCCATGAGCTCCGCGATCCGTTTCTCCAACCTATCAAAACATCCATAATTGCCGCAAACCAGTCTTGATGCCGTGGACCCGCTCCCATATTCCCGCTGGTATTCCATGGCCCTTTCCTGGAGCAAGGGGTGTCTGGAGAGGCCCAGGTAATCATTTGAGGAAAAATTCACCATCATCCTGCCGTCGGCCTCTATCTCCACGCCGGAAACGGGCCTGACCGCCTTCAGTCTGCGATACAGGTTGCGGGATAACCTGTCTTCCAGCTCGGTCTTTATGAATAAGTGTCTGTTCACGGCGTTTACAGCTGCCCTTCCTCCTCAACGACCTCAATCATCGCTCGGGTGATCTGTCCCAGGTCCTTTTTATTGATGATATAAGGAGGCATCGTATAGATAAGTCTCCCGAATGGTCTCAGCCACACCCCTCTGTTTATGAATCGCTCCTGGATCCTGGCCATATCCACTGGATGTTTTAACTCCACCACGCCGATGGCCCCCAGGACCCTCACATCATAGACATGATGAAGACGTCCGCAGGGATAGAGATCCCTTTCAAGCTGTCTCTCTATAGATCTCACCCTTCTTTCCCATGGTGAGGAAAGGAGCAGTCTGATGCTTGCGATTGCCACCGAACAGGCCAGGGGGTTGGCCATGAAGGTGGGACCGTGCATAAAGGAGCCGGCATCGCCGGATGAGACCCCGTCGCTTACCTGTTGGGTTGTAAGTGTCGCGGCGAGGCTCATATAGCCACCGGTGAGGGCCTTTCCCACGCACATGATGTCGGGAGAGATGCCGGCCTTCTCGCAGGCAAACATGTCGCCGGTGCGGCCGAAACCCGTGGCGATCTCGTCGAGAATCAGGAGGACATTAAACTCATCACTCAATTCCCTCACGCGTCTCAGGTACTGGGGGGAGTAGAAGCGCATGCCGCCCGCGCCCTGGACTATGGGTTCCAGGATAACGGCGGCTATCTCCTGGTGGTGCTCCTTCAGCAGTTCCTTCATGCCAGCGATATCCTCTTCGTCCCATTGATCCCTGTATCCGCGCCGGGGTGAATCGGCGAAATATTGTTGGGGCATGATACCGCGGAACAGGTGGTGCATACCGTTTACCGGGTCGCACACGGACATGGCCCCCAGGGTGTCACCGTGATAGCCGGACCTGATAGTAAGAAGCTTCTGCTTTTTGCCGCGGCCCAGGGCGTGCCAGTATTGAATCGCCATCTTGATGGCTACCTCCACGGATACGGACCCCGAATCACTGAAAAAGACCTTCTGCAAAGGCGCGGGTGTCATGTCTATCAACAGGGCGGCCAGCTCCACGGCCGGTCTGTGCGTCAGGCCGCCGAACATGACATGAGACATGTCACCTATCTGGTCGCGGATCGCCCTGTTCAGTCGCGGGTGGTTATAACCGTGGATAGCCGCCCACCACGATGACATACCGTCTATGACCTCACGCCCGTCCCCCAGGGTCAGCCGGACACCTTTCGCGGAAACGACATAGTACGCGGGCAAGGGGTCTTTCATGGAGCTATAGGGATGCCATATGTGCTCCCTGTCGTATTCCAGCAGGTCATGTTGGAGCATTTCCTTCAACGCTATCCGTTACCTTCCATGTATTAATATGTGGAAATATGATAGTGATTAAATACGAAATTCGAATATCGAAACAAATCCAAAATTCGAAATTCAGATGTTCAAAACAAAAGCAGAAGTACTTTAGAGATACCATTCTCATTTTGGTCATTCGATATTGTTTCGAGTTTCGTGCTTCGGATTTCGAATTTTAAAAAGAGATGCTGCCACTTTTAATGCCATATTTCAAGAATAATACGGCATGAATCCCCAACCCCTATTGAGCAATGAGCTATCAGCATTCAGCTATCGGTTCGTTCGGCGACCGAACCCTGCAAAACAACCCTCATCTGTAGGGCCTGTTCGCCTGAACAGGCCGCTCTCTGATAACGAATAACCATGCCCAAATTACTCAATTCCCCATTCAATTATTTAACTACCTTACGTTCTTATCTTCTCATCTTCTTATCTCCTGCCTTACGCCTCACCTGATTGGCTATCGGCTGTCGGCTGTGACCTAATTTCCTATTTTACCT
>CAYUYB010000219.1:0-5091 GCA_964449025.1 uncultured Desulfobacteraceae bacterium | reverse complement strand
CTGTACATGAAGGCCGAACAGACAGCAAAGGACCTGCCGGATAATATTGATGTCCTTTTTGTCGCTCAAGATAAGATCAGTGACTGCCGAAATAGAATGGCTGTGATCGCGGCGGCCACGAAGAAGGAACTCGCGGCGGCCAGGGAGTCCGCCCAAAGGGAGTCCGCAGCGGCCCTTAAAGAGACCACCGAAGAAGCAGGGGTCGAAATTAGTGGCAGAAAGCGAGAGCCTGAAGCGCGATATGACCGGGATGCTATAATCCAGTTGGCCTTAGAGAAGTTTGACGAAAAAGATTACACCTCGTCCTGGTCTAGTTTCCTGAAGATCTTCAGCGATCAGATCAATAATATCAAACAAGGCGGAAAAAACCAGGTACGCGGGGCATTAGGACTGCCTGTGAGTTGCAGGGCCGAGATATTCTTCTTAATTGAACTGGATAATTTGAAGAATAAGACTGAGGAGGGCATCACCGGAGCAGGTATTCGAGAAATAGGTTCCAAGATAGATAACAGAGAAGGGGTCTGGGTAATAGTCAGAGATTCATCCAAAATGAAAAAGATAAAACGTCATATATCCGATTTCGATATTGATTCTTTTTAAAGGGGGACGTTCGTGCAGAAAGTGCTTTACTAATTTGAGCCGGAATGATAAATAGCATGCATGCCCAGATTGGCCAGATTAGATGCCCCCGGGGTATTACACCATGTGATGGGCCGCGGGATTGAAAAGAATAATATCTTCTTAAACAAGAGGGATCGGAACGATTTTATTAACCGGTTATCAGGGCTTGTCGAGGAAGGTGCCATGGATATATATGCATGGGCACTTATGACCAACCATTTCCATTTATTATTGAAAACAAAAAACCGCCCTTTATCTTCCAGTATGAGAAAATTACTTACCGGATATGTTGTTAATTATAACAGACGACATAAACGCTATGGACATCTTTTCCAAAACCGTTATAAATCCATTGTCTGCCAGGAAGATGCCTATTTAATGGAACTGGTTCGATATATTCATCTCAATTTGTTAAGGGGGGGACTTGTAAAGGATATGAATGGACTAAATGATAGTCCCTGGTCCGGACACTCTGCATTATTAGGGAGGGTGGAAAGGAAATGGCATGACACGGAGTATGTTTTATCATATTTTGGAAGCGGCAGAGACCGAAGGAAGAACTATTATAAATATGTTGTAGAAGGAATTGATCTGGGCCGTCGCCCGGAATTGGTAGGCGGAGGATTAGTCCGCAGTTTAGGCGGCTGGTCTGAAGTTCTAGCACTCAGGACACGAAAAGAAAGGCACGCCTTTGACAGCAGAATACTCGGTGACAGTGATTTTGTTCAGGACATAAGAACCGATCTTGATGATAAGATAAAAAAGAACCTGAGGATATCAGGTCAAAGGATTGATCTCGAAGAATTATGTGACAGAGTCTGTAAAAAGAGGAATGTATCATTGTCGGAACTGCTTTCAGGAAGTCGCAGGCGTGAACCGGTCAATGCCCGAAGAATTATTTCATGGCTTGCAGTCCACGAGCTGGGATATTCAGGCGCAGAGGTTGCCAGGCATCTGGGTGTTACAAATTCCTGTATAACCCGATTTCTTTCATCAGAGGAAAAGCCTGATATAGAGGGTATAATATAGTATTTATGCACGTTCTGCACGAACGTCCCCCTTTAAAAAAGATTTTCTTTTTCAAGTCTTCAAAAGATCGGCACCGGTATCTGCAATGGCTATGTCAGGCTAAGAAGCTCTATGTGGGGACAGGCGTGTGATCCCTTATCAATCAAATTGGTAGCGGGCCGAATGGGTCAGGACTACAATCAGCGGAAAGATCGTAAGGGAGCTTTTTTTGCTAAATCTTCACGCGCTATGAAACCGGACGTTGGCTGGCTCAAAAGGGCGTTTCGTGCACCGCACAGTAATTTACTTTTATTTTGATCTGATATGATACCCATTCGCGATACTGTCCCGTCCGAGAACTACCCGGTCGTAAATAACGTTATTATCGGAATTAACGTCCTGGTCTTTATTGTTGAGCTTTCAAAAGGAGACGGTTTAAACCAGTTTATTTTCACCTATGGTCTGGTCCCCGCGCGATATTCAGTGCCTGACATAGCGGCTTTCTTCAGCTTCGGCCAGCAAGCCGTCTCTTTTATCTCCTTCATGTTCCTTCATGGAGGCTTCTGGCACCTCCTGGGTAATATGTGGTCGCTGTATATATTCGGTGACAACATCGAAGACCGGTTGGGGCACGTCAGGTATCTTGTATTTTATCTCCTCTGTGGCTTGGCATCAGGGCTGCTGCATTTCCTAATAAACTGGGGATCCAGAGTCCCTACAATCGGAGCCAGCGGCGCAATAGCAGGTGTCATGGGGGCTTATTTAATCTCTTATCCCAGGTCCAAGATCCTTACCTTGATTCCCATATTTATTATCCCCTATTTTATAGAGGTCCCGGCCTCCTTTTTCCTGGGTATATGGTTTCTGTTCCAGTTTCTGAATGCCGCAGCCACTCCTGCGCAGGCTGGAGGCATAGCCTGGTGGGCGCATATCGGGGGTTTTCTCGCCGGAATAATCTTTCTAAAATTCTTCTTGACCCTTCCTGAAGGAAAAATCTCCTATAGGATTCGCGGGGTGACGTCAAAACAGAAGACACCTCGCCTGCAGACTGTAAACGTCCTGGGATCCAATGAAGACCCCCATCTGTATGGCAAAATCATTGTCTCTCCACGCGAAGCACTTCTGGGCGCCAAAAAAATTATAAATATCCCCTGGGGTTTTCATCGCAGGCTTTTCAGAATAGACATCCCACCCGGGACGGTTCATGGCACAACCCTGCGCCTCAAAGGCATGGGTAAACAGGCACTTGACGGACAAAAAGGAGATATGTATCTCAGGGTGTTTGTTCAGGATAGGGAAACATTTCCCCGTATCTGGCGACCAGACCAGGTTTGACAGAAAAGGATTGACACCAACACTGGAAGGAAGATATATGATTCTATCTTCAAAATCAGCAGGCTTAAATGACGTTTGGGGGGTTGTCACTAGATTAGCTTAAATCTTATAAGTACATTAAAATATTGAGGATACTATAAAATGACAAAAAAGAGGGAACCTATCAGTTATAAAAAGGCCGGCGTGGACATCGATGCCGGAAATCGATTTGTGAATCTTATAAGACCTATCGTAAGCGAAACCTACAAATCGGGCGTTATGAGCGATATAGGCGGTTTTGCCGGTCTTTTCTCCCCAAAATTCCAGGATGTGGAAAATCCCGTACTGGTCGCGTCCACGGACGGTGTCGGCACAAAGCTCAAGATTGCCTTTATGATGGATAAACATGACACCGTGGGTATCGATCTCGTAGCCATGTGCGTAAACGATATCGTGGTACAGGGTGCTACGCCCTTGTTCTTGCTTGATTATATATCCATGGGCAAACTGGATATAGACAAATGCGTTGATATTATAAAAGGGATAACAGCAGGCTGTAAAGAGGCGAACTGTTCTCTGATAGGGGGAGAAACAGCGGAGATGCCCGGGTTTTATGCACAGGGCGAATACGATCTGGTAGGATTCGTGGTGGGTATGGTAAACAACAACGAGATGCTCGACAACTCCGAGATCGCCGTAGGACATCAAATGATCGGGATTGGGTCCACCGGATTGCACAGTAACGGTTATTCCCTTGTACGCAAGGTATTTTTTGAAGAACTGAATATGTCCGTTTATGACTACGTAGAGGACTTCGGACGCACTCTCGGTGAAGAACTCCTCGAACCCACGCGTATTTATGTAAAAACTATCAGTGCCCTGAAGAAAGATTTTCGTATTTCTGGTATCTCCCATATAACAGGAGGAGGCCTTATCGATAACTTGCCGCGCATACTGCCCAAACGATGCAAGGCGGTTATCGACGCGTCAAGCTGGACACCCCAACCGATATTCCAATATCTCCAGGAAAGAGGTAATATCAATAGACAGGAAATGATGAGGACCTTCAACAATGGCATCGGCCTGGTAATTGTGGTCAACGGGGAAGATTGCGAGGAGGTACTCTCGCGCCTCAAGGCCATGGGAGAGACCGCTTATAGAATAGGTTCCGTGGAGACCCGAAAAGATAAAGAAGATGCCGTCCAGTTTTAATATGTCGCAAAACTTTCCGGTATTAGTAAGCAGCTGCCTTCTGGGCATATCCTGCAGATATGACGGGACCGGATCCGGATGTCCAGGGATTATCAGCAGGGTATCTTCAATGAACATCATCCCCTTTTGCCCCGAACAGTTAGGGGGGCTGCCAACGCCTCGTCCGCCGGCAACTATTGTCGGCGGGGATGGCATGGACATCTTATCAGGGAAAGCGAGGGTTATAAATTCTAAGGGGGAAGACGTGACCGGCGGCTTCAGGAGAGGAGCTGAACAGGCCCTTAACCTTGCCCGTTTATTTAAAGCAAAGATAGCGGTGCTAAAGGAAAGGAGCCCTTCATGCGGACTGTCCACCCCCTGCTGCGATATACCGGAAGGATCCGGGATCGGCGTCACCGCAGCCATATTCAACCTGTCGGGAATCAAAATGATGGAAATACATGAGGGTGATAATTTCCCGACAAGGGAATTTTTGGCCTTATTTGAGGGGACTTACGATTCTATGCCGGTATTCAGCTCATAAGGACGGTAAGAACATACCTGAATCTGCGTCTAAACTGTGAAGTTACCACTTGAACCCCGCGATTGTCGATTCTGCTGCTCGTAAGATCCCGGCATTTAAAAAGATACTATCTCAGGTATCCTGGCTTAAGGATTATATTGTACATAAGTAAACAAGGAGACGGACAATGTTTACTCCAGGCACAACGGAATTAATAGTGATAGGTGTCATCATTCTTTTCATCTTCGGGCTGAAAAGAATGCCGGAGATAGGAAAAGGACTCGGGGGTGCCCTGAGAGAATTCAGAAATATTAGAAAGGAACTGAAGGGACCTGAAAAGAAAAATATCGATGGGTCCTCAGACAAGAATGCGGAAAAGGAAGAGTCCGGAGTCAAAAAGGAGCCAGGAGTCAAGGATGAACCAGCGCCCGAGG
>CAYUYB010000218.1:0-5131 GCA_964449025.1 uncultured Desulfobacteraceae bacterium | reverse complement strand
TTTCGTATATTCTCATATTCTCTCAATCCCTTGATTTTATACCAGTCTTCGTTGATGAATTTATAAAATTCAAATTTCTTATCTTTAGAGATTGGATAGGTATCTTGTAAGGCAATTTCAACAGTTGCCCTGGCTAATGCAGTTGTAGCAAGAAAATTGCCATATATAAAAGAATAACATACTTCTTCAAATCTACTGATTACTGATTGAGGAATTTCTTTGGAACTAGGTGATAATTGAATACCATGAATCATGTATTTACGTCTAACCCAATCATCAGGACTATATTTAGGTAGTTGAGAAAGACTGTATAGAGCTTTATACCTATCATCTTCGATTCCATTAGAAAAAGAATCCACTATCATATCCATTATTCTTTCCAAATCAAAACTTATCGAGGTATTAGCATCTTTTTCTGATATTTTTTCCAATGATTGAAATAGTTTTTCAAACTCCGGTGAATATACAAAAACATTTCCTAAGCTTATTGTTTCTTGAAAATCATTCATACAGGTTGACATTGTCTCGCATAGTTCTTTAGCCCTTGCGCTGTTATCAACCAGAATATCCAATTTGCTCCAATCACCTTTCACCATCTCTTTGAGATGGAGATATGCTTCAAAATAGCCTAAAAGAATCTCGTCAATATCCTTCATTTTTTAATCTCTCTATGCTGCATATGCACCCTTAACTTTCTAATATTTTTTCCGTATAATTAAATGTTTTTTATATCTGTGCCATATTATTAATGTGAATTGGTATCTTCGCTTTCTATTCCTTTATATATCTCCATCGCGCTTAATTGACGCCCGTCAATAAGTAGCCCAACAGCTTTCATGATTAATTTGGCTCTGGCCTCGATAAAACTATTAAAGTCTTTTTTTATTTTGTTGTTCTTTTGTTCATCAGAAAGCCCTTCATATCCACCGTTTGCCAGTTCTTTAATTGGAATTAAATGAGATTGTAGCCTTTCTGTTACTATTTCCGGGGTAGTCCATTCGTATCTTTCCTTCATATACTCTAATGGATCTTTTCTTCCGATTGAGAGATTGGTTGGCCCTGTTATTAAGGCGCAATTCAGTGCCAAGAAACTATTAATTCCAGCCTCCTTAAGCAAGGCGTCAGGATAAATATGGTGATATTGGCGTTCTTTGATATTACTTACATCCAGCCGTTGGCCTGTTGAGAAGTCTAAAGCACCCAGGCGGCAAGCTACTGCAAGGATAGCACGTCCTCGAATTGTGGCGCCTTTGGGCCATTCTATAGTCATCAACTCTTCAATTTCTGCTAATGGGTGCTCCTTGAATATAGGAACGTCATCAAGACTATATTTTAAACCATTATCCTTCATTTCTCCACGTATCACTTTTTTCAGCGCAATAAAATCTGCATAGGCACGAGTGGCTGCGGCATTCTCATAGCGATCCGAAAAGAAGGAATGCCAAAGGTATTTCTTTAATAGCAGTTCGTCTTGTCCTCTTTTATCGCCAGATTCAGGTATTTCTTGATATAGGGCAGCAATGACAGCCAGAACTGCGTTTGTGGGTAAATGTTGTTGGTCAAAAATCCCCTCATTTTTTAGAAATTCCGCCATCCTGCTCAAACCATGTTCCATTATACCCCAATTCTCAACCATGATTTGCTTGTCCATATCCCAAGCCCCACTCTGATTGGGCAACTTATTCTGCAGCAACGCTGAAGTAGTCAATATCATATCTGATAGGTCCCAATATTTTCCAATATTTGGGTCTTTTTCATTTAGTGAATCCTGTAGATCATGCAATGATTGTCCTTTGACATCTTCCACTTCTGCGACAATAATGTCATAGGTTGAAAGCGGCTGACTGTTGGTATTCATGTTGACA
The DNA here is from genome assembly GCA_964449025.1 of uncultured Desulfobacteraceae bacterium. Classification (GTDB taxonomy): domain Bacteria; phylum Desulfobacterota; class DSM-4660; order Desulfatiglandales; family HGW-15; genus CAYUYB01. The sequence continues at coordinate 3,266 of CAYUYB010000218.1, read as the reverse complement.
AAAACTTTTAAGGCAACCGTCTTATCAGTTTGAGATGATAGCGACAAATAAGGTAAATTATAATTTGCAACGATCGACCTTAGATCTCTGATACGATCACTAACAAGCTTCTTGAAATCATAGAACTTTTTCAGCTCATCCTTTCCCCCTTCTGGCTCCAGTTGACAAGTCGCTTTCTCCAACCATTCATCAATCTCCTTTTGTATGTCTTCCGGCTTCAACAGATGTGTTGGGATAAATCCCCTTTTTAGACATTGAGCCGGGTCATCACACCAAATCGGATACCTCTCCCCGTTCTTCTTGATATAACGCCCCCTGAAGAACACTGTCATATCTTCCCGATCTTCATCCTTTTCGTAGTTGTCGAATTCTTTTATATAAATGAAGTATGTTTCTGAATCATAATTGTTGTGTAATGTACGCCACAGGGCAGTTAGACGTTGCTGACCGTCAAGCAGATGTTCGAATATTCGCCCGCAACAATCAGGGGCGGTCTCAAGAAGGCGTGATAAGAATTTCTCCTTATCTCCTACTTCCAGCACCAGTGTTATACCTAATGGGAGGTTATGAATTATCATTTCCAGGAGGCTACATATACGCTGTCGATCCCACGCCTCAAAACGCTGGAATCGGGGCAACTTGATCTCAGTTCTTTTTATCATGCCGTACCAATTAGCCAGGGTTCGATTACGTGCTTCCATCTTTAATTCCTTTCCTATTTATAATGATATGCTGGAACGAGACAAGAATTACTATTTCAAGTTGAATAGCATACTGAATCCCAATATAAATCATAAGGGATTATTTTACTTTTTTATGAGAATGTCCCATAGTTGTTTTTCATGTTCTTTCCGGATCGTTTCAAGAGGCTTGTATCTGTTATCTATTTTTAATGCGACATGGTCATAAGCCCGCCCACCATGGCTTCGACGTTGAGGTTCGAGGCGAAGGCTGGCTTTCGTATAGGCATGATTTAGGCTTTCTACAGCAACATAGATACAGCCTTTCTTGATTTCAATATCTTCAATATTAACTTTAAGGTTTGCTGCTTCAACATTCCTAGGCCCAAGTTTATCAGGGTATATTTCAAGGGTAGTAGCAACATCACGGCATTCTAATCGTCGAGCCTTTCCTGGTTGCATATATAAGGGATCATGAATCACTGCTTCGGCATTTGGTTTTAAATCAGTCGGTAGGGATAGTACTGGAGTCCCATATCGATTGAAATTTTTAAAAAATATGCCAAAGCGGGAATCGGAAGGAACACATTCAACAGGTTCAAGTTTTTTCCATTCATCGTCTAAGGAGATAATCCTGCTACCTAACAATTTACGTATGTTCGGCTCTGAAGTTATTGACTTCCATAACCACTCAAGTTTTTTCAAGTCTAAAGCTTCTTTTTCCCCTCCAGATTCTTTCAGTAACTTCGCCCATTGAGAAAATCGAATCCAATCCTCGTTGTTAATTAAAATTTCCAAACATTGCATACCTGGCATGAATAGATTAATTAACTGTGGAGTAGTGGAATGTAAGATTTGAGATTTGTCTGAAAACAATTTTTTTTGCACGGAGTTACTCATGTTGCCTCCCGCTTAGCTTGTACTAAACGTAGACATGTCCCTCGATCTTCCAATGACCGTTATCATCCGGAATTAAGGTATCTTGATTCTTGATGGCATTAAGTGTGGCCATGGCAGCAATGACGCTATCCAATGCATCTCCCCCTTTGTCAGCTATGATTTTGTTCTTAATTTTATTATCTATAATTATTAAGCCAGCTTTCAGAACATCTTGTAAGATTTGAGCCCGGTAGTTTCTGTGACGTTCGGTTCGACCTTTATAGGGGTTTCCATGAAGCCCCAGACTTCTCAAGGTTGAGGCTGGGCAGATCTCAAGAAGCCATGGCTTGTTATTATCAGGCTCCTGAAAAGGAAGGACAGATGCACCCCTCTCCTGAACTAGAGGAAAGAGAATTTTAGAAATTCCGTGGTAGGTTTGTTTGTATAGTCTTAGGTTATAGGGTGAGAAAGGAGTATGCGCATCCATATCCGTCTGTCGTTTTAGCTCATGGCCGCCATTTGTATTGCGACATTCATCTCGGAACACTTCAGGGCTTTTATATTTCTTAGGAAATGACAGAACGAATTCCTCCCATGTTTTTCCCATCACCAAAGAATCCGGCAATCCAAATGGGAAATCGAATCCGAAAACGGCATTTTGATCTGATTGGATCAGATTTACCAAGGCTGGCAAACAGACCTCGGGCTGCCTTCCTGAGTTTGGCAGATCTCTGACCCTAAAGCACTCCTTGATAAGAAGGTTTTTACCTTTAGGGATGCCCTTGGCGATCCAGATCCTTTTCCCAGCATCTTTTGCTCCGCTGAAGTCAATACCGTAAATCTGTATGAGTATATTTTGTTTCATGGATAGGGTAACAATAATTATTTTATCTTTGAGCTAAAAAATATTATCTAATTTTAAAAACTCCATATTTTGTTCAAATTTATCATAAGAAATGTTTGGAATCTTTGTCCTCAAGATAGGTCTCAATTCATTTAAACCTTCTATTATGAATTTCCTTAATCCATCAATTTTTGTATATTTCAATTTGCTGCTTTCAATCCATTGCGAGATCTCTTTGATTGTAAATCTATCTGTAAACCCAATATCTATTAAATCAATTTCCACTTGAGAGCATAAGCCGTAATTAATATAGAGGGGTAGATAGGATAGGCCCTGATACATTCCGTTTTCTTCCCCTGCTTTTGTTTCAACAATAATCCGAATAAGATTTGACACAGCATTTTGTATACGAAATCCTATAACTGAGGAGAAAAGCTGCAATATCGTATCTACACCAACATCCATTTCTTTAGATATCTCCCAATACCATTTACCTTTAACCCATGAAAAAATTATTTCAATAATTTTCTCTGAATTTAATTGGACACCATATCTTTCATCGAATTGTTCAATTTCATATTTTATTGTATCTAAGCACAATACAGCCTGAAGTATGTATTTTAATATTTCTTCAGATACCGGATCATTTCCCTTTTTTAAAATATCACTTTCTAAATCAATGCTTTTACTTGCCTCTTCAAATATCCTAATATTTGAACCACTTCTTTTCAGTATTCTAAAGTTACCGGATTCAATATAGGGCTTTATCCTTTCGCTCCTCAAACCTAGTAAATTTCTTAATGTCTCTCGTTGCACAGAGTCACATTGAAAGAAGGGAAATGTATCTTTAACAACAGATTCTA
>CAYUYB010000217.1:0-5134 GCA_964449025.1 uncultured Desulfobacteraceae bacterium | reverse complement strand
TCAGGGAAAAGGTGGTCCTGGCTGTCGGTAACAGGGATGAGATACTGGTGATGGAGGAACCTGCTTCGGGCGAAGGGGGTACTGACGACCGGCAGGAATCGGCGATAGAGCGGAGTCAGGGAGTTGAAGAGAGAATGGAAAGGCCCATAACCCTCAGACACGCAACCATTGATGAATCTCTTAAAGACATCAATGATCTCTTGTCCCAGGCATCCATCAGGGCCCATTATACCGATAACCAGCCGGACGGACTGGCTATTACCGGTATAAAGGCCGGGTCTATCTTCAGGAGGATGGGCCTGAGAAACGGAGATATTATTCGGGGCGTGAGCGGTAACGAGATAAGAAGCCCGGAAGACGTGATCGCGCTGTATAATGATTTAAAATCTGAAACAGATGTATCGTTACAGATAAACAGAAGGGGTCAGGAGATGTCCCTGAATTACAGTTTCATGGATTGATACGAGATCAGAAAAAAGAGGGTTCGGGGGTGTAAGACATCCGAAAGGTTTGTCACATTGTGATAAAGAGAGCAGATATGAAGGGGTAACCATGGGATATGGAATGAAAGGTCTATTGATAATATTTTTTGTTTTGGCGATGTTGTTCCCCCTACCTCTGGAAGCTGCCAGAGGGGAGGATTTCTCGGAAGAGGGGAAATCAAGTCCTTCCGCGGTTGAGACATCACGGAGATCGGATAGCACGGAGACAAGGTACGTGACGATAGATTTTGACAATGTGGATATCGCCTTGTTTATAAAATTCATAAGCGAGCTGACCGGAACGAACTTTGTGATAGACGCAGCGGTAAAAGGGAAGGTAACCATCATTTCACCGACGAAGATTACAGTGGAGGAGGCATACAAGGTCTTTGAATCCGTACTGGAGGTTCATGGTTTTACCACGGTTCCGGCGGGGAGTATCACCAAGATCATACCTATGACCGACGCCAGATCAAAGGATATCGAGACCCGATTGGCTAAGGAGAGAGCGGAACCTGAAGACAAGGTGGTGACACAGCTAATTCCCCTGAAGTATGCCGATCCGGAAGAGATTCAACGTGTCTTAGGGTCACTTGTATCCAAGAGCAGTGTGATGGTTCCGTACCCGCCCACCGGCATGCTTATTGTGACGGATGTCTTATCCAATATCAAACGGCTGATGGAGATTATCGAGGTAATAGACGTTGCCGGGACAGGAGAAGAGATATCGGTGATTCCCCTTGAGTATGCAGAGGCCGAGGAGACGGCAAGATCATTAAATAGCATCTTTCAGGCGGTCAGGGGAACGAAGGGGGCACAGGCTGAATCAAAGATACAGATTGTGGCTGAGGAAAGGACAAATTCCCTGATAACACTGGCGTCTGAAGTGGACACCTTTAAAATAAGGGAACTGATAGGCATAATAGATAAGGAGCTGCCCAGGGGAGAAGGGAATATCCATGTGTATTATCTGCAGAACGCCAACGCCGAGGATCTAAGGGGGGTCCTGGCGGCAATTCCTTCCAAACAGACCGGCACTTCTCAGGCAGGCACTTCGCCGGTTTTGTCCGAAGACGTGCAGATAGTGGCGGACAAGGCGACCAATTCCCTGATAATCACCGCAAAAAAAACAGATTATCTGATCCTTGAGGATGTCATCAAAAAACTCGATATACCCAGGAATATGGTATATATCGAGGCCCTCATCATGGAAGTAAGCATGTCCGAGCAGTTCGAACTCGGCGTGCAATGGCTAGGCGGGGAGGTCAGCGGTTCCCATAATGGCAGGGACATCGCGGTGTTCGGGGGCTCAAATGTGGGTTCGAATAATTTCCCCTCCGTGGATACGGAGACGGGTACCGTCAGGCTTCAATCGGGTCTATCTCTCGGGGTTCTGGGAGACACCATCACCATCAACGATATTATATTCCCCAACATAGGGGCGGTAGTGCGGGCATACGGGACGGATTCCGATGTCCATATCCTCTCCACACCCCAGATAATGACCACCGATAATGAGGAGGCGGAGATCACGGTTGCAGATAATATACCTTTTCTCACCAGGACGGGAACCAGTTCCTCGGAGGTGGATTACAGTACTTATGAGTTCAAGGATGTAGGTGTTACCCTGAATATAACACCTCAGATAAACCAGGAGAGGTTCGTGAGGCTCAAGATATCACAGGAGGTCAGCCAGGTCGTTAACCAGGATAGGGTAGGGCTGCCCACCACCTTGAAACGGGAGGCCAAGACCACGGTGGTGATAAAAGATGGTCAAACAGTGGTTATAGGGGGTCTTATTGATGAGACGGAAAACAAGACCAACTACAAGGTCCCCATACTGGGTGATATCCCTATACTGGGCTATCTTTTCAGGACAACCTCCAGAAAACTGGATAAGAAAAATCTTTATATCTTCCTTACGCCCCATATAATAGAAAATCCTGCCGAGGCTCAGGGTCTTTACGAGGATAAAAAAAGACAAATAGATTCGGTTGAGGAGGGTGTTATAAAGATGTATGATGGAAGAGGAGAAGAAACACAGTAAGTAGGTGTCCGTTATCCGTGTCATGGATACCCCTTTGGGAGACCTTTGCAAAATATAGCGAAAATTGTAATGCTGTCATACCGGCGAAAGCCGGTATCCAGTGTTTTCAGGTACTTTCTGGATTCCGGATCGCGCTTCGCTTGTCCGGAATGACGGAAAAAAGGGTTTTGCAAAGGACGCTGAGAAAACTGTCAGACTTGAAGTTAGGATTGCTTCTAAATTTTAATGTGCCTGTCATGAAAGATGGCATAGTCAGGGTTGTAAATAAGTTGTCGGAATGAGGATTGTTCCTTTTTGGCGTTTCAGCGAAAAGGAACAAATATAATTTGGTCTGTATTCTTTGCGTCTCTGCGGTGAGGAAGATGAAACTGATAGGTGAAATATTAACAGAAAACTCCGGTCTTCCAAAAGATGTCCTCGCCTCCGGGCTGAAGATTCAGGAAGAAAAAGGAGGCCGGATCGGAGAGATATTGATCCGGCAGAAGGCCATATCGGAGGCGGATTTGTTGGAGGCCCTGGGTATACAGTACGGCATGGATTTCCTGGCTGCTGTTCCGATAGATGAGATGAAGACCGAATTTACCGAAACCGTTCCTATACAGTTTCTCAAAAAGCACACGATGGTGCCGGTTATTACAGCCGAAGACGCCTTTATTGCCGTCAATAATCCCCTCCTGTTTCAACCCCTGGACGACCTGAATCTCCTTCTGGATTTAAACGGATCAGATGTGGTTCTGGCGCCCCGTTCAACGATCCTGTCCGCCATAAATTTTGCCTACGACATGAGCCGGGACTCAGCAGAGCAGGTCATACAGGATATGCACGATGAAGACGGCGACCTGATAATCTCCGCTATTGAGGGCGCCGGAGATCTACTTGATGATACGAGTGACGCCCCCATAATAAGGCTGGTGAACCTGATGCTTTCCCAGGCGGTAAAGGATCGAGCCAGCGATATCCACATCGAACCCACCCAGAGCCGCCTGAAGATCCGCTACCGGGTGGACGGCATACTCTATGACATGCTTTCTCCTCCCAAATATATTCAATCCGCTCTTACCTCGCGCATCAAGATCATGGCCGAGATGAATATCGCTGAAAAAAGGCTTCCCCAGGACGGCAGGATAGAGATAAGGATAGGTGACAAGAATATTGATATCCGTGTTTCCACCATACCAACAGCATTCGGAGAACGCGTGGTCATGAGGCTGCTGGATAAGACCAGGATCATCCTGAGTCTTACCGATCTTGGCATGCCTCAGAAAAAGCTGAAGGAATTCGACGGGCTTATCCGGGCATCCCATGGAATCATCCTGGTAACCGGTCCTACCGGGAGCGGAAAGACAACCACCCTCTATGCCGCGCTTTCCACTATAAACAGAACCGACATAAATATAATAACCATAGAAGACCCTATCGAATACCAGATTGAGGGGATCGGGCAGATTCAGGTCAATCCCAAGATAGACCTGACCTTTGCCAAGGGATTGCGATCAATAGTACGCCAGGACCCGGACGTTATACTGGTAGGAGAGATAAGGGATCTGGAGACCGCGGAGATAGCCATTCAATCCGCACTTACAGGTCATCTTGTATTTTCCACTCTCCACACCAACGATTCAGCGAGCGCGGTAACGCGCCTCGTGGACATGGGCATAGAAAATTTTCTGGTTACCTCTTCGGTAATCGCCATACTTGCCCAGCGGCTGGTGCGCGTCATCTGTAATAATTGCAGGGAGGAATATGAACCCGATGCCGAATCCCTGGAGGGCATCGGCCTGACCAGGGAAATGCTGGGGGGAAAACCTCTATACAGGGGCATGGGATGTCCTGCCTGTCTTAATACCGGTTACGCGGGAAGGACCGGGATATTCGAGCTCATGCTGGTGGATGAGGCCATTCAGAATCTCATATTAAAGACATCTGACGCCAACACCATCAAGCAGAAGGCGGTGGAGCAGGGGATGGCGACACTGCGCAGGAACGGCGCGCAGAAGGTTATGGACGGCGTTACCACCATAGAAGAGGTCTTCAGGGTGACCTATAAATAGAGGTGAAATAAGCTTTGAAGGGGATCCAAGCAAATCAAGGAGTGTTTACGGAAAAATGGATTTTCTTTTTGTCTGTTCAACGGGGGATCATGCCGGACAAAGTCTGATCACCAGCTCTATTGGTCTCAGGCTTGTTGAAAAGAAGATTACGCCGGGTGTCTTTAAACCATTTGGGACAGGTCTCCTGCATATAAATGACTTGTGGACAGATCCGGATGCCCATCTGCTCAAGGAATTATTAAGGCTCCAGGAACCGCTGGACATGATCTGTCCATATCCGATCTCGGAAAAGGTGGATGTCTGTAACGGACAGATGGAAATGCTCGACAAGATAAAGTCCATCGCCAGCGAACTTTCGAAAACAAAAGATATTGTTTTGGTGATGGGCTCCAGACATATCTTTTTCGATGATGCCCCCTGTTCACTTCCTGATGTTTCCCTTGTATCGGAATTGAATGCGGATCTGGTACTGGTTCATAGGTACCGGAAAACCTCCACGACACTTTATTCCATACTATCGGTTCATTCACTTCTCAGGGACAGGGTCAAAGGGA